>CAYOMG010000022.1:0-4855 GCA_964404995.1 uncultured Planctomycetia bacterium
AAATTAAAATTAACTGCTCACCCTACATATCCTAATTTATCTCCATCTTTATGTCTTTTTACTTTTATTATTTTATTACCAAATCCGTCTAATCCTTCTGCACAATGTCCTAAATTATTTATTTCAGATGTAAGTTGTTTATTAATTTCAGATAAAACTGCTTTTACTATTTTTAAATCTTTCCCCATAGTAACTCTTATGCCTTTTATAAATTTCGGTGTTATACCTTCTTTTAAAAATCTTCTGCTAATAACTGGTCCACCGCCATGAACCAATACTGGTTTTATCCCTACTGTGTTCATAAATATAATGTCCTGCAAAATACTTTTCCTTGTCTGCTCATTAGATATAGCCTGACCACCATATTTAATAACTACTATCTTTCCCTGAAATTCTTTTATATAAGGCAATGCTTCTACTAAAATATCTGCTTTTTTTATTATTTCTTCCATTGTTAAATTGTCCTACTGTTAAACTGTTAAATTAATAAAAGCAATATAGCAATTTAACAATTTAGCAATTCAACAGTTTATTTATATTTAGCATTAATCCGGACATACTCCTCTGTCAAATCACAACTCCATGCAAAAGCCTTCTCCCTGCCTTGATTCAAATGCAGATTTATCTGAATTTCTCTATTAGCTAAAATTTGTCTCATTTTATTCTGGTCAAAGAAAATTGCTTTACCATTTATAAGAACAGGAATGTCTTTAAAAAGGATTGTTAATTTTTTAGGATTGAATTTAACATCTGTCGAACCACAACAAGCAATAATCCTTCCCCAGTTTGGATTCTCTCCATACATTGCTGTTTTAACAAGAGAAGATGTAGCAATACATTTCGCTAATCTTTGTGCCTCTGTTTTAGTCCTTGCTCCTTCAATTTTAATCTCAATAAATTTAGTAGCCCCTTCTCCATCTAAAACAATTTGTTTAGCTAAATATTGGCAAAGATTCCTTAGTGCTGCAGAAAAGACAAAAAAATCTTTACCTTTCATACTTGTAATTTTTTTATTTTTAGCTAATCCATTGGCTAAAATTATCAGAGTATCATTTGTGCTTGTCCCACCATCTACGGAGATACAATTAAAAGATAGAGCCACGGCATCAAAAAGTGCTTTTTTTAAGAGTGTGTATTCAATATTTACATCCGTAGTAATAAAAGTAAGCATAGTAGCTAAATTAGGATGAATCATTCCTGCCCCCTTTGCCATACCAGCAATTTTTACTTCAACTCCTGCAATATTAATTTTAAGAGCAAGCTGTTTAGGTTTTGTATCTGTAGTCATAATTGCACGGGCAGCTAAGGCAGCATTTTTCTTTGACATTGTCTTTACTAATTTTGGAATTGTCTTTTTAATTTTCTCAATATCTAAAGGCTTCCCAATAATTCCAGTGGAAGCAATAAGAATATACTGAGTGGAAAGCTTTAAACATTTTGCTAATGTCTTTGTAACTTCTTTAGCATCCATATATCCCTTTTTACCTAAGCCACAATTAGCATTTCCACTGTTAATAATTATCGCCCGGGCAGTTTTTTTCTTTAGATGCTCCTTAGTTATCTGAATTGAAGAGGAAAAAAATCTATTTTTAGTAAAAACACCAATTGCCTTTGTTGGAACTTGAGAATAAACAATTGCCAAATCTAATTTTTTAGATTTTTTTAATCCACAATGTAGCCCATTAGCCTTAAACCCTAACGGAACTGTTATGCCTCCCGTTATTATATTCATCTTTGATTCACCTTAAAGTAGCAAGGTTTTTCTTTCTACTTTTATCCAAAGTAAGTTCTGAAGCTACAAATTATAACCTAACTAACCAAATACAGTCAAAATAATTTTGTGAGTAAATTCGCTTCGCTCATTTCACAGATTAGCACAGATTCAACATTTTAGCTGCGTTCATCTGCATGTTTTTTTTATTTGTACTATTTAGTTTTTTGACTTCCAAGTAATTTTTCTATTTTACCTATCAAATCCTTCTTATCTATCACTAAAATCTTTTTCTCTTTTCTAATCTCTATCTCTACTTTACCCTCCCCTAATCTCTTCTCACCCATTATTATTTTTATAGGTATTCCAATGAGATCTGCATCTTTAAATTTTATCCCCGCGCTTTCATCTCTATCATCGATTAATACCTCTATCCCTCCCTTATGTAAATCTTCATAAATTTTCTCTGCAAGGTGCATACATTCACCCTTTATGCTAAGTGGTAATATGATTACCTGATATGGAGATAAAGAAAGCGGCCAGATTATTCCGTCTCTATCGCAGCTTGTTTCTATGCAAGAAGCAATAATCCTATTTATTCCTATCCCGTAACAGCCCATAATTATAGGTTTTCCTTTCATATCTTCATCTAAAAAAGTTGCTCTTAAAGTTTTACTATATTTATCGCCAAGCTTGAATATGTGACCTACTTCAATTGCATTCTTTATCTCCAATTTACCACCACATTTAGGGCAGGGCTCTTTATCTGTTATATAGCATAAATCGTAGAATGAGTTTATCTGAAAATCTCTATTAAAATTTACATTTATCAAATGTTTATCTTTCTTATTGCTACCGGTTACAAAATTATGCATATTTTTCATAAGACAATCTGCAATAATTTTTATATTTTTTAAATCCACCGGGCCTGTAAAACCTACAGGGGCATTTGTTATTCGCTTAATAACAGCAGAGTCTGCCATCTCCATTTGTTCTGTCCCTAATGCTTTTTTAAGTTTTGCCTCATTCAATTGGCAATCCCCCCTTACAAGCACAGCTATTTCTTTACCATTTACTATATAAATAAGTGTTTTTATTAATTGATTTGGTTCTATCTTAAGAAATTTACTCACTTCTTCAACAGTAGTTAAACCCGGGGTATCCACTTCCTCAATAGGTTTTAGTGCTTCGAGCTTCGAGCTTCGAGCTTCGAGCTTCGAGCTAGTGTATTCTGCTACCTCTATACTTGCTCCATACCTACATTCTCTACAAGTTACTATAACATCTTCTCCATATTTAGCCGGCACCATAAATTCATGAGAAACATCACCCCCCATAACTCCAGGGTCAGCTTCTACAACAATATAATTTAGCCTGCACCTGTCAAAAACTCTGCAATATGTATCATGCATTGTCTTATAACTCTTATCTAAACATTCAAAGTCTTTATTAAAACTATAGGCATCTTTCATAATAAATTCACAACTTCTAATTATGCCGAATCTCGGTCTTGGTTCATCTCTAAATTTTGTCTGTATCTGATATAAAATCTGTGGGAGTTGTTTGTAAGATTTAATTTCACCTGCTATAAGATTTGTAATTACTTCTTCATGAGTTGGAGCTAATACCATTTTTCTGCCATGTCTATCTTTATATGTAATTAAGATATCATTTATAAGTAGCCTGTACCTCCCTGATGTCTCCCAGAGTTCTTGCGGCTGCAAGGCTGGAAGCAAAACTTCCTGAGCTCCTGAAGCATTCATTTCTTCCCTAACTATATTTATTACTTTATTCAATACCCTTTGACCTAAAGGAAGATAAGAATAAATACCTGAAGAAAGCTTTCTTATAAGTCCTGCTCTAAGCATTAGTTTATGTGAGGTCGCCTCTGCTTGCTTAGGATTTTCCTTTAAAGTCGGAATAAAGCTTTTTGACCAGCGCATAATCGGTTAGCGGTTTTCGGTTTGCGGTTATTTTTTAGGTTCGGTGACTGTCGCAAAATCTAATATCTCTTTTAGTAAAATATCAACCATTTCTGATTCTTCTATTCTCTTAATCTTTTTACCTCTTTTAAATAATACTCCACAATCCTTACCACCTGCAACTCCAATATCCGCATCACGAGCCTCTCCAGGTCCGTTCACTTCACAACCCATCACTGCTATTTTCAGCGGCTTGTGGCTTGCAGCTTGTGGCTTGCAGCTTGTGGTCTGTAGCCTGTGGCTTGCAGCTTGTAGCCTGTCCTCTACCTCTCTTGCAATCTTTATTACATCTATTTGTGCCCGTCCGCAAGTTGGACAGGAGATGAGCTCTGGACCAAAATTTCTTAAGTTTAAACTGGAGAGAATATTTTTAGCTACTTTAACCTCTTCTAACGGAGATCCAGACAAGGAAACTCTTATCGTATCTCCAATTCCTTCTATTAAAAGTATACCAATTCCGACTGCAGATTTAATGCTCCCGCTATTGCTTAAGCCAGTTGCAGTCATTCCTAAATGTAAAGGATAATTACACAATTTAGCAATCTTGCGATAGGCACAAACAGTAGTCATAACATCTGAAGCTTTTAAAGAAACAATAATATCATTAAAATCCAAACTCTCTAAAATTTCAATATAATTCAAAGCTGACTGAACCATTTGTTCACTAATCTTATGTTTTCTATTTTCCTTGACACCTGACACTTGACACTTGACACTTGGTCTTAAAGATCCAGCATTAATTCCTACCCTTATAGGAATTTTATATCTTTTAGCTTCTTTTACTACTTTCCTAATATCTTCTAACCGATAGATATTTCCTGGATTGAGTCTTATGCAATCTGCACCTTTTTTTATACACCCTAATGCAATTTTGTAGTTATAATGAATATCACAGACTAAGGGGATATTTACTTTCTTTTTAATAATCCCAAATGCATCTATTTGTTTAATATTTTTTACTGCAATTCTTACTATTTCACATCCTTCTTTTTTCAATTTTTTTATCTCATTTATAGTAGCCGAGGCGTCTTCAGTATCGGTCTTTGTCATAGATTGTATCGAGATAAGATAATTGCCTCCTATTTTCACATCGCCTATTTGAATCACTTTACTTTTTCTTCTCTTAATATGCATTCTATTTTTTCTTGTGAAAAGTAACTGC
>CAYOMG010000022.1:4865-11678 GCA_964404995.1 uncultured Planctomycetia bacterium
TACTGAGCATGTCAGTAACAGATTTCACTTCTCGCAGATGATTGCAGGTATTTTTTCCGATTTTATCTGCGTATGTCTGCGTTAAAATTTGAGATTATCTCTTTAGTCTTTCTCCTTGTCCAGGTATCTATTTTTAAAATCTGAGATAATACAGGAGAATCTATTTTTTTGTGTTGATTTAAAACTTTTTCAACAATAGTTGCAATGTCTAATATTCCGATTCTTTTATCTAAAAATGCAGATACTGCTTCTTCATTTGAAGCATTTAATACACAGGGAAAACTCCCTTCTGCCTGACATGCTAAATAAGCCAATTTAAGTGCTGGGAATTTTTTAAAGTCAGGTTTCAAAAATTTAAAACGATTAATCTTACAGAAATCTAAACACGCAATGTTAGATTTTATTCTTTTTGGATAAGTTAAAGCATACTGAATAGGAAGTCTCATATCATTTATACCCATAATCGCAGCAATAGTAGAATCAACGAATTCTACCATGGAATGTATTACAGCCTCAGGATGAATCAAGACCTGGATTCTTTCCGGGCTAATATCAAATAGCCACCTGGCTTCGATTACTTCCAGTCCTTTATTCATTAAAGTAGCTGAATCAACTGAAATTTTTTTCCCCATTTTCCACTTAGGGTGATTAAGAGCCTGCTTAACAGTTGTTCGTTTTATTGTACTATTTGTCATTTTCCATAAAGGACCTCCTGAACCGGTTATTATCAGTTTTTTGACTTCTTTTTGTTTAACGCCTTTCAAACATTGAAATATAGCATTATGCTCACTATCCAGAGGAATAATAAGCACTTTTCTCTTTTGTGCTTCTTTTCTTATAATATGTCCTGCCATAACCAAACATTCTTTATTAGCTAAGGCTATTTGCCGAGAACTCTTTATTGCCTCCAGCGTGGGAAGAAGCCCAGCACTTCCGGATATGGCAATAACTATTAAATCCTGATTTTTGAAAGATGCTACCCTCAGGAGCCCTTCTTCTCCATAAACTATTTCAGGAAAGACTTTAGTGAGAAGTTTTTTTAAATTTTTTGCTTTTTGTTTACTCCCCACAGCAACTATTTTTGGTTTAAACTCCTCTGTTTGGGCCTTTAATAAGTTCATATTAGACTTTGCTGAAAGTCCAACAATTCTAAACAATCCAGGCAAAGATTCTACCACTCTAAGTGTATTTACGCCAACTGAGCCTGTTGAGCCCAATACAGATATTTTCTTCATGTTATTCACGAATAACTAAAGACTTCTTTATAAGAAATAACCAAGATACAAGAAACAAACAATGACCAATAATCAATTTTTCAATAATCAATAGGAATCAGATAATTAAAAAAGTTTGGTTATTGAATATTGTAATTTGGAATTTGTTTGTATCTTGTCTCTTGGTTATTGGATATTTCATTTTAAATCAAAATTTGTTGCCATAATTGTGAAATGTTGCCCTGCCTGACACGGATGACCCCAGATCTCCCAACAATCCGTTAAATCTGTGTAGTTAATCCGATTAATCCATAACTAAAACCGAGTTTTTTAATTGGCTTCATTTTAAAAATTTTACATATACATAAAATGCTGGGACAGTAAATATTAAACTATCTATAACATCTAACATACCACCGATGCCAGGCAGCAACTTCCCGGAATCTTTCACCTGGCAATCTCTTTTTATTACAGACTCTGCCATATCGCCAACCTGACCTAAAACCCCGATTAGAAGACCTAAGGAGAATATGTGCAATATGCTTATATCTCTTAAAAAAAACCAGCCTAAACTTGCCGCTATTACACTAAAAACTAATCCTCCTAAACTCCCCTCTATGGATTTCTTAGGACTTATTCTTGGTATTAAATTATGTTTACCTCTTTTTGAACCTATAAGATATGCTCCAATATCTCCACTCTTTGTGACCAAAATAAGCCAGGCAAGCAGTAGGTTTCCTTGAGGAAAAAATTTTATTCTTAAAATAAAACTCAATGTCCAACTTATGTATATTATTCCCAGAAGTGTAATGGATATAGCTACAATTGCATTTGAATTATCTGAACGTGTGAGCTCAATTAGAAAAAGTGTAAAGCATAAAACAACTATTAATATAAATCCCCAATACTCAAAAGGATTAAAATCTAAAAAAAATGCCCAGGGCAGAAGTAGACTTACAATAATTCCAAAATGTCTATATAACGGAAACCCTTTCTTTTTGATAATAGTATAAAATTCATAAACACTTATACCAATTATACCTGATAAAATTAAAGTAAATAGCCAAACCGGCAGGAAAAATATTGCTATTGTAGCTATAATTATAAGAGACAAAGAACTGGATAATCTCTTTACCCCGTTAGAAGGCTTTTTCCAAATTGGCAGGGATGAGGATTTTTTGGACCCCGTTAGATGATTGCTATCTAACGGAGTGAATGAATGGGTTAAGAGAGATTTAAAACTCCTTCCAAACCTCCTGACGGAGTTTAATGAATTTGGCTTATTTTTCCAGATCATTGGATTGTACCAAATCTTCTTTTTCTTTTTTTAAATACTTCTATAGCTTCGCGTAAATCTTTTGGTTTAAAATCTGGCCATAAGCTTTTACTAATATAGATTTCGCTGTAAGATATCTGCCAGAGGAGAAAATTGCTTACCCTAAATTCTCCACCTGTTCTTATTAGAAGATCGGGGTCAGGCAAATTTTTTGTATAAATAAATTTAGAAAACATTTTTTCATTTAATTTGTCTATTTTTAATTTTCCTCTTTTTACTTCTTGTGAAATTCTTTTTGTAGCATCTAAAATTTCTGCTCTTCCACCATAGTTAAGTGCCAATACCAGGGTAAGTTTTTTATTATTCCTGGTAGATAGAGCTACTTGTTTTAATTTTTTCCTCACATAGTCTGGCATTTTCTCTATTCTGCCGATATAAATCAGTCTAATTTTATCTTTATTAAATAAATCAACCTCTATAGATAAGTAGTAGAAAAACAACTCCATTAAATTATTAATTTCCCGCTCGGGCCGTTTCCAATTCTCTGTAGAAAAAACATACAGAGTAAGTATTTTAACATTTTCTTTTATACAAGCTTTTATTACCTTTCTTACAGTTCCTATCCCAGCTTTATGTCCTTCAAATCTTGGAAGGTTTCTACAACGAGCCCAACGACCATTGCCATCCATTATTATTGCTATGTGTTTAGGGGGTTTATTCTTGTTCATATATAAGTAAACCCCGTTAGAAATCAAAGATTTTCTAACGGGGTGAATGTAAGTAATAGCCCTCAAAATTTTCGTGAACCCCGTTAGAAATCAAAGATTTTCTAACAGGGGGAGGGGCTGTTATTTTATAGGAAACTCTTCTGGTAGTGGAGCCTCCACAGGAGCTTTTACTTCAGGAAACATTTCTGGTAAAATTACTATCTCTACTCGCCGGTTCATCTGTCTTCCTTCTTGAGTATCATTTGACGCAACCGGACGGTATTCTCCATATCCTCTTGCTGAAATTCTCTCTGGCCTAATTCCTCTTTCATCCACCAGATAATGCAAAACAGAAAGTGCTCTTCCTGCAGACAACTCCCAATTTGATTTCCATCCAGAATATTTTATTGGTTGATTATCGGTATGTCCTTCTATCCCTATATTTTTACCTACAAGTTCTCCTTTCAATACTCCTGCAACTTTATCCAGAGCTTCATATACTTCAGTCCTTATTTTTGCGCTACCAGGGTCAAATAATATTTCTGCCAAAAAGGTAATAACCAAACCTTTCTCCATTAGTTCCAATTGCACCTCTTTTGCTTTCAATTCTTCATATAACTTCTTCTCCAGAATTATTTTTGCCTGACTAAGCTCCTTTATATGCTTCTCCTTCATTTCTTTAAGTCTATCCACCTCCCATGTCAGCTCTCTTACCCGCTGTCTTAATTGTTTAGCTTGTCTTACTTCTTCAGGCGGTGTCTTTCTAAAAGCTATAGTGCAACCAGATATAACTAAACTTATGGTTATTACTGCTATAAAAACTAAATTACTTTTATGCATAATGCATCACCCCCCCCTTTTTATAATTATTCATTTTGTTAACCTAATGCCTTGGACTTACCTTTACTTTATAACAATTTGATATTATTTGTCAATAAAAATTTGTCGCTTACCTGTTGAGCGGAAAAACAAAAAAAGCCGAGCCGAAAGTATAGCTCGGTAAATTTAAAATGAGGAGATTGAAAAATGATTATTTGGGAGGAAAAAATTTATATATTTCTTTTCTCTGAAGAACACGGAGGAGTTCTACTTTATCATTTATAATTTTTACTACCAATTAATTTTTTAAATTTATATGATAATAGTTCTTCTAATTTAAAGTCTTTACTTTCAAAAATATCTATAAATTCATAAAGCTTTTTAAGAACAGATTTATTTTTAATTTTTTAAGGTCTTTAAAGAAGCTATTTCTTATTATTAATTTCATTAATTATAAAATCTTTCACTTTTTGGGAAGGAATTTCTTTATTTTTAGATTTATCTACTTTTTCTATTGTCTTAGCTAAAAGCACATCCTCAAGTTCTTCTTTCCCTAATAAAATTATTAAAACGCGTGATTTTTTAGGTATGGGTTGTTTTTCTATAAGTCTAATCTTCCCATTAATCAATATCCCTTCTATTGTTTTATACATTTTCTACCTACTAAGTTATCTTCTTTATACCATAATTTATATTAAATGTAAAGTAAACCCCGTTAGAAAATTTGGAAGGGGCTTTAAACCCCTCCCAAATAATTCCCATCTTTTTTCTAACTCCGCCTTTACCCCGTTAGATAGTAAACCCTATAAGACCTTCGGTCCCTTACGGGGTAAACATCTAACGGGGCGAGCGGACAGGGCCATATCTTGCGGGGTAAACAGATTTTCACAAGATTTTTATTATTTTCTCTGTGTCAATCTTGTGTAATCTTGTGGTTTATCTTTATCTGTGTCAATCTTGTGGTTAAAAAAGGAAATCCCATACAACAAAAAATGCCGAGCTAAAAAACCTTTAGCTCGGCAAAATATAGCTCTTCTTAATTTTTACACACCCGCTTCTGCCATCATACTTTTCCAACGATAATACCACTCATCCCACGCCCTCATCCATTTACTATATTCCGAACTCCAGGCATCCTCAGAGTAATGTTCCCTAAACCAATTGAACCAGCCAGCAAACCATTCGCCTTTAGTTATTCCGATTTTCTCCCAGGGTGACATGCCTTCATATATTTCTGGTGGATATGGAGGCCTAGGTATCCCATCCTCTTCGCCTTTTTTAACCTCCTCTACCTCCTTAGTTATTCCAAATTCTCCTTCTAAAATCTTCCTGGTAACCAGATAAGCATTCTCTGGAAGCATCTCACCAGTAAATATTGCCTTAAAGATTCTGTCAGTAATCTTTACTAACAATTTATCAATTTCATCCATCCTGGTTTTCCTCTTTTGTTCAAATTCTTCCTCATCAACTTCTCCTCTAACAGGAGTTGGGGAGCGAAAGGCTGGATCTTCTCCCCTTTCAGCCTCTCTTGGGCTTCCAAAGAAAATAGTCCGCCCTTCCGGACAACGGGGACCTGTTAAATCTCATTCTCCTACCCCTTCCTCCTCTCCTACCTTCTCCCTTATCTTACCCATTAACCCATCCAGATGTTCTTTAAGTCCTACCTCCTCACCAGCACGTTTTATCTCTGCAAGCAATTCCTCCACATAAGTATAACCAATATTCTCCAGGCTTCCATCTTCATTAAGTTTCTTGCCAACTATAAGCTGAGCAGTCCACTGCGGAAGTCCTACTTCGTCCATAAGATAATCAAGCCTGGCGTGATAAACTGTTATAGCCAGTAGTTCATTAGCTTGCTCTTCAGTGAAGCCTAATTCTATTAAGTATTCTCTCCTATCAGAATTAAGTCGAAATTCAGCTAATCTTTCAGTTACCTTATCTAACCATCCATTTTCTTCCTGCCATTTTGTCCAATTTTCTTCAAGATATGCTCTTCTTGCAGAATCTATATCCGAAAGTTCTAAAAATCTATTCATTATCATATCTATCATCCCGGAATCTACACCCTGCTCTAATAAGTAAACTATTCTTTCTTTATCAGTCTCAAGAGCTAAAAACTCATCTATCTTTTCATAAGTAAGGTTTAATCTTAGCTCTTCAAATCTTGCTTTAACAGATTCTTTATCAAGACCAAGAATCTCTTCAATTAAAGCATCATCAATTATTCCAAGTTCCTCCTCTAAGTACTTCCTCTTTGCTTCTCGGACAGTATCAAAGTAGCCGTCAATATCTCCATCAGTCAATTCTAATCCTAATCCTTCAGCTATCTTTTTAATTCTGCTTCTTGCTTCTTCATCAGATAAACCCAAAATTTCCTTAATCTGGGTCTCATCAGTTATGCCTAATTTCTGTAGATACTTTCTCATCTCATATTCTATTGCCTTAAAGTATGCATATATTTGCTCATCAGTCCAGCCAAGCCTCTCAAGGTACATCCTCCTAGCATCTCGAACAGTCATAGCCATAAGTGTAGCAAAAATTGCCTCTGCTTTTTCCCTTGAGACACCTAATGTCTTCATAAGATAATCAACAGCTGCTTCTCTATTTCCCATCATACCCATAAGTTTATCTATCTGATTTCCTGCCAATCCCATACCAGCTAAATACATTTTCCGAGCATCAGCAACTGTAAGATTACGCAATGCCTCAGCATGCTCAGAACTTAGATGGCCTCTTTCCTCTAACCAATCAACTCTCTCATCAGGGTTCTTCTCTATAAAATCCCACAAGGATTCCT
>CAYOMG010000023.1:0-11485 GCA_964404995.1 uncultured Planctomycetia bacterium
ATTTTTGTATCTTATACCCTAAAAGGGCACAGGGAAGAATCAAAAAAAAGCTAAATTTTAACATAATACTGTCACTAAGAAATGGAACAGTTAATTGTGCAGAAATATGGGGGGACTTCTTTGGCTATACCTGAAAAAATAATTGGTGTTGCAAAAAGAATAGTTTTATACAGGAAGAAAGGATATAAAATGGTAGTTGTGGTATCTGCTTTAGGTGATACCACAGATAAGTTATTAAAATTAGCTTCGAAAATTAATCAATCTCCTTCAGAAAGAGAAGTAGATATGCTAATTTCAACCGGAGAACAGGCAAGTTCCGCACTATTAGCTATGGCTTTGCACAGGATGAGTGTGCCAGCCATCTCGTTTGTTGCTCACCAGGTAGGCATAATCACAGACAGAACTCATACTAAAGCTAGAATAATGAAGATAAATACAGATAAAATAAAAAATGAGCTTAAAAGAGAAAAAATTGTCATAGTAGCTGGATTTCAAGGAGTGGATTTAGGACAAGAAATAACTACCTTGGGAAGAGGAGGGAGCGATTTGACAGCAGTAGCTTTAGCTAAGGCTCTTAATGCAAAATTATGTGAAATATATACTGATGTCGAAGGAATTTATACTGCAGATGCAGAAATTGTGTCATCTGCGAGAAAACTTTTATATATAAGCTATGAAGAAATGTTAGAATTAGCTTCTTTAGGTGCACAGGTTCTTCAGGTAAGAAGTGTAGAGTTTGCAAAGAAGTATAATGTTCCTATTTATGTGCGTTCAAGTTTTAATAATCATCGCGGAACGTTGGTCTCTAAGGAGGTAAAAAGCATGGAGGATATTACAGTTAGTGGGGTTACCCTTAATAAAAATGAAGCCAAAATTACAGTATGCGATGTGCCGGATAGACCTGGAATTGCTTCCAAAATATTTAAGACAATAGCTGAAGAAAATATAAATGTAGATATGATTGTCCAGAATGTAAGTAGAACCGGTTTTACCGATGTTTCATTTACAATTTTAAAAACAGATTTAGAAAGAACTTTACAGACAGCGAAAAAGATAGCTTCTCGGATAAAAGCAGGAGATGTGCTTTATGATAAGAAAATATCAAAAGTATCCGTAGTAGGTATAGGCATGAAGAGCCATTCGGGTATAGCAGCACAGATGTTTGAAGCGTTAGCTTCTAAAAAAATTAATATTGAGATGATTTCTACCTCAGAGATAAAAATATCCTGCATAATAAAAGACAAAAAAGCTGAAGAAGCAGTAAGGGCTTTACATAAAGTTTTTAATTTGCACAGAACAAGGCGGAGGATTAGTAATGAGGAATGTTGAGATATATGATACTACATTAAGAGATGGTGCTCAAACAGAAGGAATATCTTTTTCCTTGAAAGATAAGCTTAAAATAGCAGAAAAGTTAGACCAATTAGGGGTCCATTTTATAGAGGGAGGTTGGCCGGCGTCTAATCCTAAAGAAATTGAATTCTTTAAAAAAATCAAAAAAAGTTCACTTAAAAATGCAAAGTTAGTAGCATTTGGAGCAACAAGGAGGTCTAATGTTAGGGTTAATTCCGATTCTAATATAAAATCATTACTTAAAGCTGAAACCGAAATTGTTACAATATTTGGTAAGAGTTGGGCTCTTCATGTTAGGGATGTATTTAAAATATCATTGAGTGAAAATTTAAGAATGATTGAAGATACTATAATTTTTTTAAAAAAGAAAAAATTAAAAGTGTTTTTTGACGCAGAACATTTTTTCGATGGCTTTAGGGATAATTCAGATTATGCATTAAAAACCCTAAAGGTTGCAGAAGAGGCAGGATGCGAGAAAATAGTTTTGTGTGATACTAATGGCGGTATGATTACATCCTGGGTTAAAGAAATAATATCACTGATAAAACCTGAACTGAACACACCTCTCGGTATTCATACCCATAATGATACATCTATGGCAGTGGCTAATTCAATTGCAGCAGTGGAAGCAGGTTGTGAGCATATTCAGGGTACGATTAATGGCTATGGGGAGCGATGTGGAAATGCAGATTTATGCAGCACAATAGCAACCTTAAAGTTAAAATTGAATGTAGATTCTATTCCTGGAAAAAAATTGAAAGATTTAACCAAAACTTCTCGGTTTATTTCTGAGATCAGTAATATGAGACAACAAAACAATCAACCTTATGTAGGCGCGGGCGCATTTGCACACAAAGGGGGAGTCCATATAAATGCAGTAATGAAAAATCCCTGTACATATGAACATATTATGCCTGATACAGTTGGCAACAGTAGACGTTTGTTAATTTCAGAACTTTCCGGAAAGAGTGCAATTTTAATAAAGGCAAAAGATTATAGTTTGGATTTAAATAAGTCCAAGTCTAAAACTGAAAAAATTCTGAATCTCTTGCAGGATTTGGAACATAAAGGCTATCAGTTTGAAGCTGCAGAAGCATCTTTTGAGTTACTAATGCGAAAGGCTTCCGAAGAATATAGAAAATTTTTTGAATTGAAAGGATTTAGAGTTATTATAGAAAAACAAGGAAATAATCAATTAATTTCAGAAGCGACTATTAAACTCAAAGTAAATAAATGTATGCATCATACTGTCTCAGAGGGTGATGGGCCTGTTAATGCCCTGGATAACGCCTTAAGAAAAGCGCTTCTGAATTTCTATCCTGCTTTATCTAAAATGAGACTTACAGATTTTAAAGTAAGGGTATTGGACGAAAAAATAGGGACTGACGCTAAAGTTAGAGTGCTTATTCAATCTCAGGATGAAAAAAATAGTTGGGGAACAGTAGGTGTTTCAAAAAATATTATTGAGGCAAGTTGGCAAGCTCTTGTTAATAGCATAGAATATAAATTGTTGAAAGATAAATGTAAGTAGAAAGCTCTTCCAAATCACAATATACTCCGCCAGAGGCCCTCGGCTTTGCCGAGAGGCGAGCGGAGCCTGCGCCTCGGGTGGAGCCGTCTACTACTCTCTACTTTAAAAAGATGGTTCTTCCTACCAGATATAATCCAAAACAAGTTGAAGATAAATTGTATAACTTCTGGGTTAAGAATAATTTCTTTTCAGCCTCGTCTAGCTCTAAAAAACCTCCTTTTTGTATAGTTATTCCTCCACCTAATATTACTGGAATTTTACATATGGGACATGCTCTGAATAATACTATCCAGGACATTTTAATAAGATTTAAACGTATGCAGGGCTATAATGCATTATGGATTCCAGGAATTGACCATGCCGGCATTGCTACCCAGAATGTTATAGAAAAAGAATTGGCAGAAGAAGGCTTAAAAAAAGAGGATTTAGGAAGGGAAGAATTTTTGAGAAGGATTTGGCAATGGAAAAAGAAATATGGCTTAACTATTATAAATCAACTTAAAAGATTGGGTTCATCTTGTGATTGGGAAAGATTACGCTTTACTATGGACGAAGGATACACAAAAGCTGTTCAAAAGGTTTTTGTGGATTTATATAATAAAAAGAAAAGCATTAGAGGCAAAAGGGTACGCTATATATATAGAGGAAGTTATATTATTAAGTTGTGTCCAAGGTGTCAGACTGCTCTTTCTGATGAAGAATCCCCCTATAAAGAGATTAAGGGAAAACTTTACTATATAAAATACCCACTCAAAGCAGAGTACAGAAAACAGAGAACAGAGTACAGAAAAACCAAAAACTTGAAGCCTGGAGCTTGGAGCCTGAAGCCTGATTATGTTGTAGTAGCTACAACCAGACCAGAGACAATGTTAGGAGATACAGCTGTAGCAGTTAATCCGGGCGATAAACGTTATAAAAAAATAATAGGATGCAGTATTATATTGCCCCTGGTTGGGCGAGAGATAAAGATTATACAGGATGATTTAGTTGATCCTGAGTTTGGCACAGGATGTGTAAAAGTAACACCAGCTCATGACCCGAATGATTACGATATAGGCAAAAGACATAATTTGGAAACTATTTTAGTAATGAATCCAGACGGGATAATGAATAAAAATGCACACCGTTACGAAGGAATGGATAGATTTCAAGCACGCAGAGCTATTATTGATGATTTAGAGGCAGAAGGTCTTTTATTGAAAGTTACACCTTACACACATTCTGTAGGACATTGTTACAGATGTAATACTATAATTGAGCCTTACCTTTCTATGCAGTGGTTTGTCCGAATGAAACTTCTATCCAAAAAAGCAATAGAGGTTGTTGAAAAAGGAAAGTTGAAGTTCCACCCCCCAAGGTGGAAAAAAGTATATTTGAACTGGATGTACAATATTCACGATTGGTGCATATCACGGCAGATTTGGTGGGGGCATCGCATTCCTGTTTATTATTGCAGAAGGTGTCAGAAAACAGAAATGCAAAATCTAAAAATTGAAGCAGGTTTAATTATTTCTAAGGAGGAGCCGGAGAAGTGTCCATTTTGCGGGGGAGGTGATATTGTTCAAGATAAAGATGTATTAGACACCTGGTTTTCTTCCTGGCTTTGGCCATTTGTTACTATGGGCTGGCCAGAAGATATAGGACAGAAGACAGGAGCCAGAGGGCAGAAGTTAAAAAAGAGAATAAGCGACTTAGGCTATTTTTATCCTACATCTATTTTAGTTACTGCTCAAGAAATAATTTTTTTCTGGGTGGCAAGAATGATTATAGCAAGTTTAGAATTCACTAAAAAAGTTCCTTTTTACGATGTTTATATTCATGGAACTGTGAGAGATGAAACAGGGACTAAGATGTCTAAATCTTTGGGTAATATTATAAATCCATTGGATATTATAAATAAATTTGGTGCAGATAGCTTAAGATTTAGCATAATATCAATAACTGCTAAAGGACAGGATGTGTATCTATCCGAAGGAAAATTTTTAATGGGTAGAAATTTTACTAATAAAATTTGGAATGCTTCAAGATTTATAATGCGAACTTGTGAAAGTTTAGGAAACATACCAATTAAGAAGATAAAGGATATAAAGGGCGAATTGAGCATTGCAGATAGATGGATATTAAGTAGATTAAATAAAGTTATAGAAGCTACTACACGCAACCTTAATAGATACAGACTTAACGAATCCTGTAATATAATATATGAATTTTTCTGGCAGAATTTTTGCGATTGGTATCTAGAAATAGCAAAGTTGAACCTTACTACTAAATACTCTCTGGGAACAAAGATAACTTTAGTTTATGTGTTAGAGAAATTTCTTAGATTAATACATCCATTTATGCCATTTATCTCAGAAGAAATTTGGCAAAATTTGAAGGAATTGCCTGTAACAGAGAGTATAAAAAGTTTAAATAATAAGAGTATAATGATAGCAGATTGGCCTAAAGCTGAACATGGCTTAAGAAATAAAGAATTAGAGCGAGATTTTGACTTTTTTTCACAAGTTGTTTCTATGATACGAAACATTCGTTCTCAAATGGACATCACTTTTTCAAAAAAATTAGAAGTTAGAATAATTTGCAAATCAGATGTGAAAAAGAAAGCTGTTCTTAAATACAGAGATTATATAATATTTTTGTGCAATTTATCAAAGTTGGAATTGTTAAAACACGGGGTGAAAAATAGAAAAAAAATGTTAGTAGCAGTTGGTGAAGGTTTAGAAATATTAATACCTGTAGAAGGAGTTATAGATATAAAGGCTCACATTAATAGATTAAGAAATAAAATTGCAACAATAGATTTACAGTTAGAGAGTATTAATTCTAAATTATCTAATAAAAATTTTATAACCAATGCTCCATCTGAAATAATAAATAAAGAGAAAGAAAAGAAAAAAAGATTAACTTTTGAAAAATCAGTTTTAGAGGTAAGTCTTAAGGCAGTAATCTGATTAATCTTATGGAGCTTCCTGCTAATATTATAAAAAGTGTAGTAAGGCGCGCTTTAGTTGAAGATAGAGTGAATGATGATATTACTTCTATTACCCTGGCTAAAAAATTTTGTAGACAAGAATTTAAGATTGTTTCAAGAGAAGAAGGTATAATTTGCGGCCTTCACTTGGCAGAAGCAGTGTTTAAAACTTTGGATGTCAAAGCTATCTTTTCAACTAAGTTCCAAGATGGAGATAAAATACGAAAGCATCAAAAAATTGCAATAGTTACAGGTCAGGCAAGAGCAATTTTAGCAGGGGAGCGGAGTGGGCTTAATTTTTTAGGACATCTATCTGGCATAGCTACTTTTACCTATGAATTTGTAAAAAAAGCAAAGAGATTTAATATCCAGATAACAGATACGAGAAAGACGCATACCGGTTTAAGGTTTTTGGAAAAATATGCTGTTATATGTGGCAAAGGGATTAATCACAGGATGAACCTTTCAGATATGGTATTAATAAAAGAAAATCATATTAAATTATACTGTGAATTAAAATCAAAGAAGCTCTTAACTGCTAAAGATTATAAACATATAATTAATATTTTTAGACAAAAACACCCCTTAAAGAAAATTACGGTAGAAGTAGAAAATTTAGCTCAAGTTAAAAAACTAATTGTTGGATGTCCTGAAATGATAATGCTTGATAATATGAAGCCTGCTGAAATTAAAAAAATTATTGCTCTAATAAAAAAACATAAGAATAAATTAAAAAAATTACCTATTTTAGAAGTTTCTGGTAATATCAATCTACAAAATATTGATAAATTTTTAATTAATGGCATTAATAGATTATCAATAGGAAGTATTATACATTCTGCTCCTTATTACGATTTTACCATACTTCTAAATTAATGATTCTTTCTGGGTGTTTTTTTCTAAAAGTTGTTGAATTGTTTAGTTAAATACTTATAATGATACTATGGAGAATTTTGAAAATAGAGTGCAAAATCAGCTTTTTATGCTGTAGTTAGTAGGCGGGATAGCTCAGTCTGGTTAGAGCAGTCGGCTCATACCCGGCATGTCGGTGGTTCAAATCCACTTCCCGCCATACAACAAGTAGGAACGCTTAGCGGTGTGTGGTTAGCGCAAACCGCAAACCGAAAAATACCGTGCTTATCGAAAAAATAAAAGAAACTATAGGAAAATATAGAATGTTAGATAAGAAAGACAAAGTTTTAGTAGCTGTGTCAGGTGGGGCTGATTCTGTATGCATGCTTTATATTTTGACTTTTTTGAAGAAAGTTTTCAAACTAAATTTGCATATTGCACATCTTAATCATATGTTAAGAGATTCAGAATCAGAAGAAGATGAAAAATTTGTTAAAAAATTGGCTGATAAATTAGATATTCCGATAACCATAGATAGAATTAATATAAAAAAAGTCTCAAAAAAAGCTTCTTTAGAACAAGAAGCTCGTAAAATCCGCTATGATTTTTTAGTAAATATAGCAGAGACCCAAAATGCTACAAAAGTTGCCATAGGACATACTTTAGATGATCAAATAGAGACTTTTCTTATGAGATTAGTTCGTGGAACTGGAATGAATGGATTGAGAGGTATACCAGAAGTAAGGTATGTGGATAACCTAATGATTGTAAGACCGTTAATAGAAATCTGGCGAGGAGAGGTGGAAGAATTTTTAGAAAAAAATTCTATAGTCTTTAGAGAGGACTCTTCTAATTATTATCCAGAATATTTACGTAACAGAATAAGACATAATTTACTGCCCTTACTTTCAAAGGAGTATAATCCTAATATAAAAAATTTATTAGTTAGGTTATGTGATAATATAAATTTAGCGGATAATTTTTTATCAATTTATGCAAGGAGGAAATTTAAAGCAACTGTTAAAATTGAAAATAGTAAAGGCTGTCTTGACTTAAAAAGATTCTATAAGTATCATCCATATATTAAAAGAGAAGTTTTAAGGTATATCATTAAAGAAATTAATGGCAATCTAAGAAAGATAACATTTCAGCATTTAGTCGAACTTGAGCAGTTAATAAAAATGAGACCCAATGGTTCCGTGGTAGATTTGCCTGATAATTTAGTAGCAAAAAAAGAAGATAGAGAAATTATATTTTTTAAAAGTAGAAAGTAGATTCGCCTGTCCACCTTCGGAGGGCCTGCCGTCAGGCAGGGATTATTTTTTCTACTCTCTACTTCTAAAGTAGGGATTAGAAGGAGAATAAGATGAATTTATCTGATAGAAAAATGCAGGAACCTAAGATGAAACCTAAGATGAAACCTAAGATGAAACCTAAGATGAAACCCAAGATGGGGCCTGATAAAAATATTCAGAAGTTTTTTCTCTGGTTTCTAATATTTATAGGCATACTATATCTATTCAGATTGGGATTTGCTCCTATCGTGGGTCCTCCTGAAGAATTAACATACGGTCAGTTTTATAGGCAGTTGCAGGAAAATAAAGAAACTGGATGGATACTTTCTGCTGCTATGACTGGGAACAGAATAAGAGGGAAGTTAGCAGACGGTAGAAATTATGTAGTCATTGTTCCTGAAAATGACCCAGACATAATCCGCCTTTTAAGAGAAAATGTACATGATTTTGAAATAATGCCCCCAAGGACTCTCTGGGCTAATCTATTTTTTTCTTTAGGACCAATGTTATTATTTGTTCTTTTCTTTTGGTATTTCATTTATAAAGGTGCAACACAGGGAGGTGGTAAGCTTTTAAGTTTTGGAAAAAGCAGGGCAAAGTTTGTGTCAGAAGATAAAGCAAAAATTACTTTCAGTGATGTAGCAGGAGTAGATGAAGCAAAGGAAGAGCTACAAGAAGTTATTGAGTTCCTGAAAGATCCTAAGAGATTTCAAAAACTTGGGGGTAGAATTCCAAAGGGAGTTTTACTTATAGGTCCCCCGGGCACAGGTAAGACGCTGCTGGCTAAGGCAATAAGCGGTGAAGCTAAAGTACCATTTTTATCTCTAAGCGGTTCAGATTTTGTTGAGATGTTTGTAGGGGTAGGAGCTAGCCGGGTAAGGGATTTATTTGACCAGGCGAAAAAATCGGCTAAGACATCAGGTAAGGGCTGCATAATTTTTATAGATGAAATTGATGCAGTCGGAAGACAAAGATTTGCAGGAATTGGTGGTGGACATGATGAAAGAGAGCAGACTTTAAATGCACTTTTAGCAGAAATGGATGGATTTAATACAGAAGAAGGGGTTGTCCTTATGGCAGCTACTAATAGACCAGATGTTTTAGACCCTGCGCTTCTGCGTCCTGGCAGATTTGATAGACAGATAGTAGTAGACCGCCCTGATATTGAAGGCAGGGAAGCTATTTTAAAAGTTCACGCCAGAGGAATAAAATTAGCTAAAAATGTAGATTTAAAAGGTATAGCTCGACAGACACCTGGATTTTCTGGTGCAGATATTGCCAATTTAGTAAATGAAGCTGCTTTACTTGCAGCAAGAAGAGACAAGAAGAGCGTAGAGATGCCAGAACTTGAGGCGTCAATTGAAAAAGTTATGGCAGGTCCTGAAAGAAAAAGTAGGGTCATCAGTGAGTACGAGAAAAAATTAGTAGCCTATCACGAATCAGGACATGCACTTTTAGCGCTATTAATACCTGAGACTGATCCGCTACATAAAGTATCTATCATTCCTCGTGGGAGAGCAGCTTTGGGATATACTATGCAGTTACCTTTACAGGATAGGTACATAGCAACTAAAGGGGAACTTATGGCAAGACTTGCTGTCTTACTTGGTGGCAGAGCAAGTGAGAAGCTTATATTTAATCAGGTTACTACAGGAGCTCAAAATGATTTGGAAATTGCCACTGAAGCTGCGAGAAAGATGGTGTGTGAATTTGGCATGAGCGAAGCATTAGGGGATCTTACATTTGGTAAAAAAGGTGGTCCAGTGTTTTTAGGAAGAGATATAGTGGAAGAGAAAAATTATAGTGAGCAAACTGCAATTATTATAGACCAGGAAGTAAGGAAGATAATAGATGAATGTTCCCAGCGTGCAAAGCAAACTTTAGCTGAGCATAAAGATGATTTGCAAACATTAGCAGAAACTTTATTAGAAAAGGAAGTTTTAGATGTAGGAGAGGTTAAAGAAATTCTAAAATTAGGAAGTGATGAGAAAAGTTAATCAATTCAATATGCCAAGAGACTTCGGGAGTAGTTTTGGGACGAAGCAGAGTATTGAAAACTATTGTAGTAACAATCTTTTACTGAGTTGGCAGAATTTCAAATTTGATTTTAGGAAACAGACCTACATTATGGGTATTTTGAATTTAACCCCGGATTCTTTTAGTGGGGATGGAGTTTATCGCGAGGGTAAGATTACATTAGAGAAGATAGTAGATATTGCAGAAAAAATGCAAGAAGATGGCGCAGATATTATAGATGTAGGAGGAGAGTCTACCAGGCCTTATGCAAAAAAAATATCTCAACAAGAAGAGGAACACCGCATTGTACCAGTAATTAAAAAATTGGCTAAAGTTTTAAAGATACCAATTTCTATAGATACATATAAGTCTTCTGTAGCAAAAAAGGCTTTAGATAATGGAGCAAGTTTAGTAAATGACATTACAGCACTTAATGGTGATAAGGATATGGCAAAGTTGATTGCAAAGTATAAGGTTGGCGTGGTTTTAATGCATATGAAGGGAACACCTCGGACTATGCAGAAAAACCCCACTTATAAATGTCTCATTGGTGAAATCATAACAGCTTTAAGCAAGAGTATCGAAAAAGCATTAAAAGCAGGGATAGATAAGAATAAAATTATTATTGACCCTGGAATAGGTTTTGGAAAAACTACATTACATAATTTAGTTATACTAAATAACTTAAATGAATTAAAAGTCTTAGGCCACTCTATATTAATAGGTGTTTCAAGAAAATCTTTTATAGGGAATATTTTGGATTTAAGTGTTAATGAATGCTTATTAGGAACTTCTGCCTGTGTATCAGTAGCTATTATTAAAGGTGCAAATATTCTACGGGTTCATGACGTTGCTCAAATTAAACAAGTAGTCCGTATGGTAGACGCTATAAAAAATCCTTAACTGCCAGTAGATAGGAATAGGCTAAAAAACTCATAAGCTTCGAGCTTTGAGCTCGTAGCTTATAAATTTATGGAGATATTAAGAGTATGGTGGCGTCCAATAATTGAAATTTTCTTTCTCTGGTATATATTATATATATTATTTGTTTTTATAAAAGGTACCCGAGCAGTTCAGGCATTAAAAGGGATAGTTGTTCTTATTATAATTTTTTTACTTGCCCAAGAATTACATCTTGAAACTATAAGTTGGATTCTTACAAGACTTTTTGCTATATCTGTTGTTGCACTTGTTGTAATTTTTCAACCTGAACTAAGGCGTGGGTTAGCCAGGATAGGGCAGAATCCACTGTCCAGAGTTTTTCTTAAAGAAGAAAAAATTATCGATGAAATAGTAAAAGCAGCGACTTCTCTTTCGAAACAGAGAATAGGTAGCTTAATTGCCTTAGAGCAAGAGATGGGTTTAAAATCATACATAGCAAGTGGTATAGAGTTAGATGCTAAAGTAACGCGCCAAACTCTTATAACAATATTCATGCCACATACACCTTTACCTGATGGAGGGGTA
>CAYOMG010000024.1:0-7549 GCA_964404995.1 uncultured Planctomycetia bacterium
AGAAGCTCTTAATAAAATCCCTGCACTCCTTAAAAAATTTCGCCAGTCTGTATTAGCCAAAACATTTAGTGGTGAATTAACCAGGGAATGGAGAGAACAGCAAAAGGATTTAGAACCCGCCTCAGAATTATTGAAAAGGATTGGAGATTTAAGGTTGAAGGTTAGCGTTTCAAAAAAGAAAAAATCTAAAATCTCAAATCTAAAATCAAAAATCGTCAATCAAGCTGATTTGCCTGAATTGCCGGAGGGGTGGGAATATACAAGAATAAAAGAGATAGTAGAAGTTATAACTGGCTCTACTCCTAAGACACAAGTTTCTAAGTATTGGAATGGCAGTATTGTATGGTTGACTCCTAAGGATTTAGGGAAAAATAGCTCAAAATATATATATGACTCACAAAGAAAAATTGCCAAGGAAGGCTATGAAAGCTGTTCCACAAAACTTATACCAAAGGATTCAGTAATCCTTTCGACAAGAGCTCCAATAGGGCATATCGCAATAGTAAAAGTGGATTTTTGTACAAATCAAGGATGTAAAAGTATCATTCCCGCTAATGGCATATTTTCTGATTATCTTTATTATCTTTTATTTCATAATAAAGAGATATTGCAAGGTTTGGGCAGCGGCACTACTTTCAGTGAGTTGTCTAAAGACAAACTCGAAGATTTTGTTATTCCTTTACCTTCTTCAGTTGAGCAAAAATATATAGTGAAAACAATAGAGAGATTTTTCTTCCAAGTTGACGACATCGAAAAATCTGTCAAAATCGCCCAAGCCCATTGCGAAAAGCTAACCCAATCCATCTTAGCCAAAGCCTTCAGAGGCGACTTGGTCGAGCAAGACCCAAATGATAAGCCAGCAGAGGAGCTATTGAAAAAGATTAGTAAAGCAAATGCTGAATGATTAAAAGTTCTCTAGAGATAGGAAGCTAATTAGAATAACAGATCAAACAGAACAATTGTCAGAATAATTGTCATTGACTTTTCCAATACAATAAGAGATAACTAATATATGAAGGAAGGGAGATAAATAAATATGTATGCTGATAGATTGACGAAATACAAAGAATTAGAGAAAGTTAGAAATTCAAAACTTCTGGTTTATGTTGCTGGTGATAGACCTAGTTTGGAAACTCAGATACATCAAGAAGTTTTAGATTTTTTCGGTGATCACCTAGATACTTTTAGTCTCCCACAAAAGATTTCATTATTTCTATATAGTAGAGGCGGAAATACTCTGGCTGGCTGGAGTATTGTTCATTTGATACGTCAATTTTGCAAAGACTTTGAGGTTATCGTTCCGGCAAAAGCGTTGAGTACAGCAACGATAATTTGCTTAGGCGCAAATAATATATTAATGACAAAACAAGCAACTCTTGGACCAATAGATCCTAGTGTTAATACGCCCTTGAATCCTCAAATTCCTGGGGCTGGTCCTCAGGCACGAGTGCCAGTAAGCGTTGAGGCCATGAAAGGGTATATAGAACTTGCGAAAAATGAGTTTGGCTTAAAAGAGAAAGATCAATTATCCGAAATTTTGCTAAAACTTTCTGACAAGGTACATCCACTAGTTTTAGGTGAAGCCTATAGGGCAAGAACCCAAATAAAGCTTCTTGCTCAATCATTGCTTTCACAGTCCAAGCAGGTCACAGACAAAGAGAAGTTAGACAAGATTACTGCTTTTTTATGTAGTGAATCTGGAAGCCATGATTATACAATAAACCGTAGAGAGGCAAGGGATAATTTAGGCCTTAAAATTGAAAAACCCGGCGACACATTATATAGTTTGATTAAAAATATTTTTGCTGATATTCGCAACGAACTCCAATTAAATACACCATACAATCCCACAGCTTTATTAGGGCAAAACAATCAGGTTGATTATAGTTTACCTCGTTGTCTTATCGAGAGCGCAACTGGTGGAAGTCACAGATTTATAAGTGAAGGTATATTACGAAAAACTCAAATACAAATACAACCTGACGTTATCAAGAATGCAATTGATGATCAAAGGACTTTTGAAGGATGGAGGCATCATGAAACCTAATAATATTGTTAAAAATATCGTTTACCTTGATTATACTTCTACTTCGATAGAATGTCCTTATCATGATGATTCAAATCGTTCCGACGGTTTACTAAATATCATGAGAGATAATATTATAATTTTACCAGCTGGGCCTTCTGAGGATGTGGAAAATGAAGAGCCCCGGGAGAAAGCTTCTTCTTAAGTTCTGCCTAACAAACTGCAAAAACACCTATTATAAATTTTTCGCTGCCGCCAGTACGATGACATCAAGCCGCGGCATCAACTCCCTAATTGCTGTTAAAAAGCAGAAGAAAAGGAAGACCCCCGCCAGCCCGAAATTGTCTCATTGCTCAGGCTTCTACTTCGACTCGCTTTGCTCACTCAGCATGCGTTACCATGTATAAAAGTTAGCACTGTAAAAAAGGAAAAAAATATATGGCCATTAGCTATTATTCGAGGAGGAAAGCAATAGAGGGGAAATGCTTGATAAAAAAAGTGGCGAAAAAGGCTTGACATATATAGAAAATATGGTATCTTAGTTGTTGTATAATCGTTGCTCAAAAATAACCACAGGAGTATTATTGATGAATAAAAATACAATGACTTCTTTAAGTAAAACAGAGGTTGAAATCGTTTCCAGACTTACATACGAGGAGAAAGATATTGTAACCGCAAAAGAACTGGATTCGTACCTGCCATCAAGATTTCTCTATAGGAACCAGTTGGTTTACAGCCTTAAGAAAAAGCGCATACTCATTCCCATTAAAAGCGGGGTATATATATTTGTGCCGTTAGATGCCGTGCCGACAGGACGACGCGTTAGCGAATTTCTTGTTCCGCCGGTTTTCTTTCCCC
This sequence comes from uncultured Planctomycetia bacterium, assembly GCA_964404995.1. Classification (GTDB taxonomy): domain Bacteria; phylum Omnitrophota; class Gorgyraeia; order M55B152; family CAYOMG01; genus CAYOMG01. The sequence goes on from CAYOMG010000024.1 coordinate 2,885, forward strand.
AAAATGATTACTATATCGGTTATTCAACGATGTTTAATTACTATAACTTTACAGATCAACAGTTTCAGACCGTTTATGTGCTCAATCCAAGAATTTCGAGAGCGCGAACAATTGCCGGTTTATCTTTTAAGTTTACGAAGATTTCTCCTAAGAAGATGTATGGGCTAGAGAAAATAAGCATAAAAGGCAAGGAAGTTATTGTCAGTTCAAAAGAAAGAACCTTGGTAGATCTTGTTTACTATAATAAACCTGTTGGGGGCATTGATGAAGCCGCGGCCATATTAGAGCAGCTTGTTAAAGAAGAGAAATGTGATATTAAGAAATTGATCGATTACGGTGTGCGATTTCCTGTAATTAAGACACGCAAATGTATTGGGCTGGCTCTTGAAAAGGCAGGCATATCAGAATCTTTATTAAAACCCCTTGCAAAGAGTGTTAAAAAAACATCCTTGATTTCATTTTCAGATAATCGAAAAGGAAAAATAAATGAAAAATGGCGAGCAATTATCAATGATCCACAAGGATAAGGATAAATTCTCGAAACTTGTAGACCGCATTGCTTCACAGACAGGTTTTTACGCTCCGCTTATGGAGAAAGACTATTATTTGACGCTTCTTCTTTCGCGTATCAATGAGCTTTCAGAAGACCTTATTTTTAAGGGCGGCACATGCCTTAATAAAATTTATTATGTTTATTATCGGTTGAGTGAGGATTTGGATTTTAGTATGCGTCTGGCGGATTATGCAACAACTCGAGGCAACCGGCGCAAATCTATTCAGCCCGTAAAAGATAACATCGAATCCTTCGCTAAACAGTTTGGTATGCGCGTTGATGGTATTGATAACGCGGGGCGAAATGAGTCAAAGCAATATATCTATTATTTCGTATATGATTCGGCTATGGTCCCGACAGAACAGACCGTCAAATTTGAAATTGGACTACGCTTTAACCCCATAGATAAGACTAAAATACAGGCTGTTCAGCATAAATTTATACACCCTTTTACCGGAGAGCCTTTGTTTGAGGGAGGTAGAATTAATTGTTTATCTCTCAATGAAATTGTGAGTGAAAAGCTTCGTGCTGCGGCACTCAGGTTAAAAATTGTTCCACGCGACTTTTATGATCTTGATTTTATTATTCGGCATGGTTTTGATTTGGTAAATAAAAATGTTACGGCGCTCTTTAAAAAGAAAATCGAAGAAGACGGCGGTGATACAGACTTATCCAAATATAGAGTTAATCTTGGCCGGTCGAGTGATGAAATTAAAGATATGAAATCACGCGTTAAGGATGAACTATTTGGAGTGCTGACAGTTGATGAGCGAGAAAATTTTGATCTTGATAAAGCTCTGGTGCGGATTAATAAGGCAATGAAAAAAATAAAGTGATGATAAGATTCGGAATCAGGCAGTCATTTGACACAATAGAGCAAATTGAAAGATTTGGAATTCTTGACGCACTGCGTAGAGAATTGAGAGGTTGACATGAGTAAGAAAATAGGCCGTAACGAGCCCTGCTCCTGCGGAAGTGGAAAGAAATATAAGAAATGCTGCGGTAAGAACGAAGGAATGGATTTCCCACTCCGAATGGATTTGAAAACAGGCACCCTCCTCGATGATTATATGATGCTCTTTCCGGGTATAGCGATTTATGGAAGAAGCATTATGCAGTTCGATAAAGAAGGAAACAAGCTAAAGAAAGCATCAGATGATTTCGAAAAGCGTTTTAAACCCGGTGAGCCCGATGGCGTACCATCAAGTTTATTTATGAGCTGGCTGCATTTTGATTTCCGGTTTGGAAGGACCCAGGAAACAATTTGTGAGAGATTTCTTAGTTCCGATCTCATTAAAGGATTGAATGAACCTGGGCCGACTCTTATAAAACATATGGCTGATAGCTATTGCACTTTTTATGAGATAAAAAGCTATTTAGACGACTGGATCATCTTCGAAGAATTGGGCACAGGCAAGCAGTGGAATGTGCGCCGAGTGAATGAGCCCTTTGAAAAAGAAGCCACAAAAGGTGATATATGGTATCTTAGAATTATTGGTATCCCAGAGGAAGCATATATCTATACTCTGCCCTATATCTTTCCACCCCAGGCAAAAAGTAACTTCGTAGATGCGATGAAAAAACAGAAGGAGATGTTTCTTAAGTTTAACGATAAGGAAGGGTTCTCGGATGAAGCTGTTTCCAGGGAGTCATGCAAAGCATCGATCGGTTTTTGGGCAGGATATATGACAAAAGCGAAGGGTAATGAGTTGGCCGAATTTGAAGAACAAGCTCTCCATGTCCCCAAAATGCCGGAATTGCAAAATACAGATGGAGAGTTGCTAAGGTTTTCCGAGATAATCTTTAAGATAAAACAAAAAGAAGGGCTCCCGGAAAAGCTTTCTTCAGTTAAAAACTTCGATTTTGATGAACACAATAAAGCATGGATATGGTTCAAAAAAGGGAATAGAAGGATTAAAATGTATCCCACCACAACATTGGGCACAATTTCCATAAAAGGTGAATATCTCGTTGCCGAAACAAATTCGTTAAATCGCGCCTTAAGACTTAAGAATAAGCTAACAAGAGGCTTTAAAGAATATCTAACCTATGAAAAGATTGACGCCAAAGACCTTGCTTCAATGCCAAAACTGTCAAAGGAAGATATGGAGAGATTCGAAAAAGAGCAGAGAGAGCTTAATTCTAATCCAGAAGTGAGAAAACTCCTAAAGGAAAAAACTGAGGATTATTATCATAATGACTGGATGAAGCAAAAAATACCAGCCTTAGGTTATAAAACACCGAAACAGGCAGTCAAAACAGAAGAAGGCAGACACAGAGTCGAAGCTCTATTAGATTTTTTTGAAAAGACCCAAGACGGTATGCCTGATGTCCCGGCCAAAGTCGATGTCAATGGATTAAGAATACGATTGGGTTTGGCTACCAAGAAAAGAAACTCTTGAAAGAATACGATAGGGTAGTAATTTAATTTTTTTTATTTTCTACCCTAACGGGCACAAGTACCCTAAAGAGCACAAATTTGGAGGCAAAGACCCGCCGATGGCGGGGGCGATTTTGCCCTCCCCTGTTTTGCTTCGCAAATCAAAGCGGGGAGGACAAGCTGTTTTTGCGTCTTGCCCTTCGGGCAATCCGCACATCCACTCTCTAAGTTGCTGTTAAAAAGCAGCCAAAGAGGAAAATCCCCCACCCATGGTCCCCGCATCTTTGTTTTGCGAAGCAAAACAGCGGGGGCACCCGAAATAAGCTTTGCCTATTTCCCCTTTAAAATTTTTTACTACGCTAAAATGTTAATTTTAGTTTTTTTACAAATTTACTATTTTTGAAGCTTTGTGTTCTCCATGAGTGGTTATCATCAGGCGTAAAAACAGGTTTTTTTGGGTTTTGGTAAAACCGGCATATATTCCCGGGTATCCAGTAATTTTTCTATTCTTTTCTCTTTTAAGATTACTTTGTTGTTCTTTGAGAGTTTGGATTCAGCGATAAGCGAGTCTTTATACAGGACAAAGATCCGATTATCTTCCAAAAGACACACATCGACTTTTGATCTGGCAAAGGTTCTTTTTATCTTGGAAGGCAGTATCTGTATGGTCTGTCCGTAGATTTGAATTGTATTATCATTATTGACAGTGCGTGGTTTCTTAATACAGAATACAAAATCCAGATTCTTATCTGTTGCCAAGGGCATATAAGCGGACTCGGCAGAGTGAGTATATTTGGTTTTATAATAGGGCAAGAAGGTCTCTATTAAAAACTTATTGGCCTGCTGGTAGTTTTTTATCCCGGCCAGACGCATCTCTTTAATGAGCCGGTCCTGGAAGAGCCTAAAGGTAACTTCAATTCTACCTTTGGCTTGGGGGGAGTTAGCCGGAATAATATTTATACCAAGTTCCTCTAAGGCGCGTTCTATCTGTGTATCTTCCTGCTCCTGGGCGATGTTATAATGAAGGCCGCCATGCCGGGTGGTTTTGAAATGACTGGCTTTATCAGCGTAGAGAGCGGTAAGGCAGGCCTTTGATTTCAATAAAGCGTCTGAATGACGCGCATATTGGCAAAGAGGGTGTCTTTAGGGAAGAATTGGGCATAGGGGACATCATTGGTCGCATCATCAATCATGGCTATAAGCCACCATTTATTTTCCACCAGAGGCAGCCAGAAATGCTGAGAAGAGTCCATCTGGACAAGCATGCCGGCCTTGGGCATTCTCCGGCGCTGTCTGTGGACCTTCTTTTTCTTCTTTGGGGAATGTTCACTGTTCTTTATAAGGATTTGTCTTATAGATTCATAAGAGTAAGGTATCTTATGGACCTCGTGCAGTTTATCCATGAAGTGCATGACATTAAAATCATAGTATAATCCTTTGCGCAGGGAAAGGATTTGCTCAATGTCTTTTTCAGGGATTTTATTATGGGGAAGAGAGCAAGGAGATTTTCTTAAAAGTTCCTCAAAGCCATTGTTTAATAATCGTGTTTTGAGTCTTGATACATGTACCGGGCTTAGGTTAAGCAGCAGAGCCGCTTCAATGCCCTTTAGTTTTTTCTCAATAACATCATTTAGGGCTTTATATCTTTGCATATTTTTCGTAGTAACCAAAAGCTTTTGTTTTTCCATCTGCGATACCCTCCTTTTTTAATAGAGAGGTTATCACAGAGGCG
>CAYOMG010000024.1:7679-11237 GCA_964404995.1 uncultured Planctomycetia bacterium
GGCTCAAATTCAAACAAAACTTTAACTTAAAAATTAACATTTTCGCTTGGTAATAACTCTTAACATTTAAGTATTGTAACATCACACTATCGTTATTATAATTGACTTATTGCATTAAATAAGTATTATAGGTATCGAAGTAGAGGCCTGTTTTAATTTGCAGAAATGTTATGAGAGAGAGATTTCAAATCTCAAAAATAAACGAAGAGGAGGCGCCGTGGGGAAAATAAAAATAGCAATAATCGGAGTTGGAAATTGTGCAAGTTCTTTAATACAAGGAATCCATTATTACAAGGATAAAAATCCCAAAGATGCCATAGGTTTAATGAATTGGGATATCGGCGGCTACAAACCTTACGATGTAGAGGTTGTGGCTGCTGTTGATATAGATAGGAGGAAAGTAGAAAAAGATGTAGGTGAAGCTATTTTTGCCAAGCCCAATTGTACAACCGTGTTTTATAGAGATATCCCCAAGACGGGAGTTAATGTTGTTATGGGTAAAGTGCTAGATGGCATTGGCCAGCACATGAAAGAATTCTCCGAGGATCAAATCTTTATGATTTCCGAGGCGAAAGAAACAGATATAGTGGATGTTTTGACTAAGAGTGGAGCAGAAATCGCTCTAAATTATCTCCCTGTCGGTTCAGAGGAAGCGACGAGATACTATGTAAACTGCTGCTTAGAGGCAAAGGTTGCCTTTATAAACTGTGTCCCCGTGTTTATCGCTAGTAGAAAAGAGTTTGCTGAAAAATTTAAACAAGAGAATCTCCCCATAATAGGAGATGATATTAAAGCACAGATTGGAGCTACTATTACTCATAGAATGCTTGCTCAGTTATTCGCCGATAGAGGCGTTAAGTTAGACAGGACGTATCAATTAAATACTGGCGGGAACACAGACTTTCTGAATATGTTAGCTCAGGAAAGGTTGAAATCAAAGAAAATCTCCAAAACGGAGGCAGTTCAGTCGGTTTTAGATACGCCATTAGAACCGGATAATATCCACATTGGTCCGTCTGATTATGTTCCCTGGCAGAAAGATAATAAAGTCTGTTTCTTAAGAATGGAAGGACGAGTTTTTGGTGATGTTCCCATGAATTTAGAGTTAAGGTTGAGCGTAGAAGACTCACCAAATTCTGCCGGTTGTGCCATAGATGCTATCAGATGTTGCAAGGTAGCCTTAGATAGAAGGATAGGGGGTATTCTTAGCTCGATTTCCGCATACACTATGAAACATCCTCCACAGCAATTCCCAGACAATAAAGCCAGAGACATGGTGAGGGAGTTTATACAAGGAAAGCGCCGAAGTTAAGATGAAAACTCTAATAATTGCCGCAGGAAAAGGTAGCAGACTCGAAAACCTTTCTAAAGGGCATCCTAAACCCTTGATTAACCTTTTAGGTTTGTCTTTGTTAGAAAGAGTAATCTTGACTGCAAGAAAAGCTGGCATTGTTGAATTCATAATAGTCCTAGGTTTCCTGGGGGAGAGAATAAAAGAGAAATTAGGCGATGGAAATAATTATGGAGTAAAGATAACTTACATTGAAAATAAAGAATGGCAAGGGGGTAATGGTATTTCAGTTTTGGCGGCTAAAAAAGTGCTGAGCGAAAACTTTATTTTGCTGATGGCAGATCATATCTTTGACGCTAAGATATTAGATGAATTGAAAGAAATAAAACTGAAAAGTAAAGAATGTATTCTGGCAATTGATAGGACGCCAAAAGAGTATATTGACTTGGATGATGCAACCAAAGTAAAAGTAGAAAATGGTAGGATAGTGGATATTGGTAAACAAATAGAGGATCATAACGGCCTTGATTGCGGCATATTTCTATTGTCACCATCCATTTTTGAAGCCTTAGAAAAGAGTATCAAAGAAGGGGACCAAGCCCTATCCGGAGGGATAAGAGTTTTAGCAAGAAATAGAATGATGAAATATTTTGATGTCAAGAATGCCTTTTGGTTTGATATAGACACAAAGAGTAGCTTCAAAAAGGCTGAAAAAATATTGCCTAAACAATTAATAAAACCAACAGATGGTCCGGTATCAAGATTTTTGAATAGACCTGTTTCACTAATAATTTCAAAAATTCTGGTAAAGACTAAGGTAAAACCTAATCTAATCTCGTTCGTGAGCTTTCTCATCTGCGTATTCTCAGCCTTCTTTTTTAGTGTGGGTAATTATTTCTCCCTTATAATCGGTGGGGTTTTGGCACAATTCTCTTCTGTTGTTGATGGCTGTGACGGTGAAGTAGCGAGGCTAAAATTTCAAGAGTCAGATTATGGAGCTTGGTTTGATGCCGTTCTTGATAGATATGCCGATGCTTTTCTTCTCTTCGGTCTTACCTATCATGTTTATTCTCTAAGCGGAAATCACCTGAGTCTCTTAATCGGATTTATGGCTATTTTGGGTACTTTCATGAATAGTTATACTGCTGATAAATATGACGGTTTCATGAAGAGAAAACTTGGTTCAGGAGAACACTATTTTAGAATGGGTCGCGACGTGAGAATGTTTATCATATTTATTGGGGCATTAATAAACCAGCCTCTTTTAATTCTTGTTATCATCGCTATCTTGATGAATATAGAAAATATCAGAAGGGTAATGGTCTTAAATAAAAATGGATAACATTAATTGCGTAAAAAGGAAAATCGAGGAAACTATTAAAGAATCGCTGGTGCCTGAAGATCTAATCCACTCGAAAAATACGTTAGAGTGGTTGCTTAAATTAAACCCTGCTGCTGATGCGGCCTTGCAAATAGCTGCTTTAGGCCATGGTATAGAAAGAGCCATTGAAGGACGGAAAATAAAACGCGAAGATTTCAAAAATTACGATGAGTTTAAAGATGCTCATGCTTTAAACAGCGCTAAAGTTATGACAGAAGTAATGAAAGAGTGCAACATAAGTAAAAGATTAGCCGACGATATCTTTTCCCTGGTGCGCTATCATGAAACGGGAAACACGAAACGTATTGATATCTTGAGAGACGCCGACAGCATCTCATTTTTCCATGTAAATTTAACAATAGGGGACACAATACTAATTTCCCTCCCTCGGCAATCGCAGTCGTCCGGCTTCATCCCGATAAATCGGGATTACGCATCGTCCTTTATGCGCTTGCCTTCACCCACCCTTAAGAAAAGCAAAAACACCTTTTATAAATTTTCCCCGAGAAAATCGAAGATTTTCCGGGACTAAGTCCTTGGAATTTTCCGTTGGAAAATTCCTAAGGGTCGCCGCCGCAATATAAAATAAAAAGAATAATTTAAGAGAATTTTCCCTCCCCTGATTTCTTTGAAATCAAAGATGGGGAGGGCAAGTGCGAGGAAGAGGACGCAAGGTGTTTGCGCATTTTGCCGCCGCCTCCCCTGAAATCTGAAAGATTTCGGGGACTAAAATCCTGGAAATTTTCCAAATTTCTCAGGGCAAAATGCGCCAAACACGAAGAAGCCGAATCGTACCCCTACATAAAATGCTGGTGGCTAAGCCAGCATGCCCGCCGGCCTACCTCTTCGGGGAACAGGCAGGCGGGCAAATGAGCGAGCGGCCAAG
>CAYOMG010000025.1:0-6940 GCA_964404995.1 uncultured Planctomycetia bacterium
ATCTATTTAGCATAAGACGGGTTTTACTGAACTTGTGCAATTTTTTGTATTATTTCATAGATAAAAATAAAGTAGAGAGAAAATCTTGCTATTCGTTACTCTCTACTTGCTACTTTTAAAAATAAGGATATGCATTTTTTTGATTTATATATAGATGGTGCATCGCATGGTAATCCGGGTAAGGCAGGGATTGGAGTAGTTGTAATTGATAGTGATGGGAATATAATAAAAAAAATTAGCAAAGCTATTGGAGAGACCACAAATAATATTGCAGAATATATAGCTTTAATTTATGGTTTACAGGAAGCATTAATTCTTAAGGTAAGCTATGTGAATGTATATTCGGATAGTGAACTTCTGGTCAATCAAATAAAAGGCACGTTTAAAGTTAAAGACTTAAAATTGAGACTTTTCTGGGGTATATGTCAGCATTTAATAGATGCGTTTAAAAAAATGAACATAGAATATATTCCGAGAAAAAATAATGACTTAGCAGATACCTTAGCTTTTAATTCTATAACTACCTAGTTTTCACTGAATTTACCCCAATTCAGGGGACAGAGAATAGAGATCCCGTAGACTTGCTTTATTCGTACGGGGCAAGCAGAAGACAGAGGACAGAAGGATAAATTACAGGCTTCACGCTTCAGGCTACATAACTTTCAGGCTTGCAGCTTGTGGCATGAAGCATGCAGCTTGAGACATCTGACCTCCGATATTAGTTATGTCAGTATTAGTGGTAGGGTCTGTAGCTATGGATACTATTGAGACTCCGTTTGGAAAGGCAGAGAAAATTTTAGGTGGTTCTGCTACTTATTTTAGCATAGCTTGCAGTTTTTTTAATCAAGTAAAACTTGTAGCAGTTGTAGGTAAAGATTTTAAAAAAGATAAACTCAAACCACTATTACGGAAAAATATAGACATAGATGGATTAAAGGTTGAAAGTGGAGAAACTTTTAGATGGCATGGTAGGTATTCTGATAATTTAAATTACAGACGGACTGTACAGCTTGAGTTAAATGTTTTCCAAAATTTTAATCCTGTTATTCCTAAGACTTATCAGAAATGCAGGTATATTTTTTTGGCAAACATTGACCCAAAACTGCAGTGGCAAGTATTGAAATCTACTATTTGTTCTAAATTAGTGGCAGTTGATACTATAGATCACTGGATAAACAATCAGAAACAAGACTTTCTAAGACTTCTTAAAAATGTGAATATATTGATATTGAATGATAGTGAAGCAAGATTGCTCTCCCAGAAAACAAATTTGCTTTTGGCTAGTCGGTGGATTCAAACGAAAGGACCACAAATAGTAGTAATTAAAAAAGGAGAACATGGAATATTGTTATATGAAAGGGGAAAATTTTTTACTGCTCCAGCTTATCCACTGGAAACAATTTTTGATCCTACAGGAGCTGGAGATACTTTTGCAGGAGGATTTATTGGGTTTCTATCAACTTGCAAGAGAATCAATCATAAAAATTTAAGAATAGCAGCAATTTATGGTGAGATTATGGGCTCATTTTGTGTAGAAAAATTTGGGGTAGGGAGATTATCAAAATTGAATAAGCGCGATATAAACAAAAGACTTCAGCAGTTTAAAAAAATGACTTACTTTTAACCCGATTCTATTCTAACTTCTTTCTTTAAAATTCCACGGGACTTTTCATTAAAGCCGGTAATAAATTTGTTATAAAAATAATTTGACTTTTTGATACTGCCATGATAGAATAAAACGAAATAGAAACTCACAGGACGTAAGCGTCTGCTAAAAGATTTTGGCAAGGTCGCCAGAGGGAAACCGCACTTTCAGTGGGTCTCGTCATATTTGTAGTGGAGATGTTTCACTGTTTCCCTTTCGGCGCAACTGAGGAAAGCTGGTTTTTAGCGTAGACGAAACATAAGTTCCATAGCTGAATTTACCCTTGATATCTAAGATGTCAAGGGTTCAATTCGTAGACGTCCAGTATTAATTTTAGATTGGCTGTGAAATATAAAATTAGTATTGGGCTATAGTTTGTGTTGTCCTTATGGATTTCGTAAATTGTCTGTTTGTAAAAAAGGAGGATGGAAAATGGAAGCATATTGTGTAAAATGTAAGGCTAAGAAGGAAATGAAAGATGCAGAGAGAGTTACAATGAAAAATGGTCGTCCGGCAATGAAGGGTATATGTCCTGATTGCAATACAGGTCTTTATAGAATATTAAAGCCATAAGTTTCATTCCAGTTCTAAATTTTAGTTCTTTTCTTAATTCACAGCAAATAGAAAGAACTTGATTATACAGATACTTGTGTTGAAGATTTTCTACTTACGCGCTTTATGCTTCGGTGTTCTCCTTTGCTAAAGTTTCACAAGAGAGCTCTCCGAAGTCTTGACGGAGGTTTTTGTCTGCCTGACGGGATGCAAGGAAGAGGTTTTAAGCCCTGCAATATCCTTGGTATCTTACGAGGTAAATTATTTCTAAGTTATTCACATAGTTAGAGACGCACTTTACTCTCTGTTCCATTTTGCTCCCCAGAGTCTCTAACGAAATTCATTCAGAAAACTCCTCATCCCCTCCGCGTGGCTCTTGCGGGGGTGGATTCTTCTAACGGGGGTAAATAATAAGGCAGGTGGGGTTATATAGATTCTCAAAGAATAGCATATCTTATATCTATTGCTGCTTTAAATAAGAAAGCTAAAAATATATTAATCTTAAAATTGGCAGGGTTAACTGATATAGCAGATTTCTTTGTTATTGCAAGTGGCAAGTCTATCCGGAAAATAAAAGCCATACAGGATAATATTATAGAGTTACTAAGTAACAACAATATAAGATTATGTGGAATAGAAGGCGATGAAAAAAGTGGATGGCTCTTATTAGATTATGGTGTAGTCATAATCCATATATTTTATCCTGAGACAAGGGAATTTTATGATTTGGAACATTTGTGGGGTGATGCGGAATTTTTTACTTTGGATAAAACAGGCAAATTAATAGCTCTAAAATCTTGATAGGAGATGGAGTTTGGCAAAGATTAGCAGTAGGATAGGAAATAGAGTTCTAAAACAGACAGAGAAAAAACTAAGTCAGCGAATTGAAGAGTTATCCGCTTTATATGAAGTAGGTAAATCAATTATCTCGATAGACGACTTAGCCCAGGTATTAAATTTAATAATTGCTAAATCTACTCTTACACTAAGAGCTAATTGCGGAGCGATTAGGTTGTTAACCCATTCTAAAAATCAACTAATACTAAGAGCCTCTTTCGGAATTAAAAAGACCTCTATATTAGCCAAAAAGAATTTGAGTTTACAGAAATCATCCGATCCAAAGCAATCCTTCCATTTACAAAGGCCACTTATAATTAACAACTTAAAGCAAAATACTAATGAACTATACAAGAAATTAGTCAAATATGAAAATTTGAATTCATTAATTACATATCCTCTTATAGAAAAAAATAAATCTTTAGGGATAATAAACGTATATAGTAAGAAAGTGCATGGTTTTAATGAAGACGATGTAAGATTATTAGCTTTGTTTGCAAATCAAACAGTAATTGTTTTAGAGAATGCCCGGCTTTTAGAGCAAACTCAGGTAAGTTATTTAAATGCTATTAAAACATTAGCTAATGTTATAGATGCTAAGGATAGCTCTACTTATGGACATTCAGAACGAGTTATGAAAACAACCTTAAAAATTGCAGATAAATTGGGAATGTCTAATGAGGATGAGCAGATATTACGTTATGCAAGTTTTTTACATGATATAGGAAAGATTGGAATAGATATTTCCATATTGAGAAAACGAAGTAAATTGAATAAGAAAGACTGGGCAGAGATTATGCAACATCCTAAATTAGGGTCAGAGATTGTGGAAGGAGTAGATTTTTTAGGAAAGATGACTCCTATAATTTTACATCATCATGAAAGATATTCAGGTGGTGGCTACCCAAATCCTGATTTAAAAGGAGAAAAGATTCCTATTGGAGCTCGCATATTAGCTGTTGCTGATGCATATGAATCCATGAGATCTAATCGTTCCTACCGCAAATCTATTTCTAAGGAAGAAGCTTTAGAAAGACTAAAACAGTCCGCCGGAAATCAATTCGATCCAAAAATCGTAAATATCTTAATAAAAATTCTTTCTCCAAATAAAAAAAAGAGATAAAGTTTCCAAGTCATTATTGACGGTTTATAAATTAAGCTATACACATATACTATAATCAATTGGTTATGCAAAGAGAGTTAATCCAATTAATAAAAAAGGCTATATTAAATACTGGTTTTATATCTGAGGAAGAAATAACCAGATTTCAAATAGATCTAGAGGTTCCAAAATGTAAAGCATATGGAGATTTATCTTGTAGTATTGCTTTTAAATTATCCAAAGTTATTGAGAAAACCCCAGGTGAACTTTCGCAAATTATATCAGATAGTCTATCCAAACTTATAAATGTATCAACTCTGAAAGAAAAAATACATAGAGTAGAAGCCTGTTCAGGATTTGTCAACTTTTCATTTACTAAAACAAGCCTTCGGGATGTTCTTATATCTATATTAAAATTAAAAGATGAGTATGGAAGCCATAATGAAGAAGACAAGAAAAGGATTATTTTAGAGTTTGTTAGTGCTAATCCTACTGGGCCTCTGAGCATTGCCCATGCTAGACAGGCGGTAGTAGGTGACTGCTTAGCAAATATTTTAAGATTCTGTAATTATAAACCTTATCTGGAGTATTTTATAAATGACAAGGGACGCCAAATAGATCTTTTAGGTGAATCTATAAAAGTAAGATATTTGAATCTTCTTAAGCAAGATTCTAAATTTCCAGAAGATGGATATAGAGGAAAGTATATCTCAGAGATTGCAAAATCAATATTTAGCAAATATAAAAATGCATGGAAAGATGCTTCGACTGATAAATTCTCAAAATTTGGTATGGAAAAAATTTTGAGAATAATTAGAAAGGATTTAAAAGATTTTGGAGTCGATTTCGATAACTGGGTAAGCCAAGCTAAATTAGAAAAAGGGAAAAAAATTGAAGAAGTTATTAGTATTTTAAGAAAAACGAATTTGGTTTATACTAAAGATGGCGCAGATTGGTTTGAAGCTAAAAAGTTTGGAGATGAAAAAGATCGAGTAGTTATTAAAAAAGATGGTCAGCTTACCTACCTTACACCAGATATAGCATATCATAAGTTTAAATTTGAGAGAGGATACAACTGGATAGTGAATATATGGGGTCCAGACCATCATGGGTATATACCAAGAATAAAAGCAGCAGTAAAAGCTTTAGGATTTGAAAAAGAACGCATTGATATTTTGATTGTGCAACTCACTTCTCTTTATAGAAGAGATAAGCCAATTGCTATGTCAACAAGAGAAGGTAGATTTGTTACTTTAAGAGAAGTTATGGATGAAATAGGCAAGTGTGCACTTAGATACTTTCTCTTAATGAGAAAGAAAGAGAGTCACTTGAGTTTCGATTTAGATAGGGCAAAAATGCAATCTTTAGAAAACCCTGTTTACTATCTCCAATATGCACATGCAAGGATAAGTAGCATTTTAGAATTTGCTAAGAATTTAGATAAGAATCTGGACTCTTTTCTTTTTGAAAAACTAAACTTAGATGAGATAGATTTAAATCTTTTAGATTCTAAAGAAGAATTTGATATAATAAAAACCTTAAGGGAATTTCCTGATTTTGTAAGATTGTGTATCAGAACACTTGATCCATATTCATTAACGTTTTATTTAGAAAAACTTTCCAAGTTATTTCATAATTTCTATAGCAGTTTAAGAGTTGTGACAGATAAATTTGAACTTACTAAGGCAAGATTGGTTCTCATTTTGTGTGTTAAGATTGTGCTTTGTAATGGCTTAAATCTTTTAGGTATAGAAGCTCCTGAGAAAATGTAAATGAAGACAGAACTTATGGAGCTAACGAAGTTAGCGAACATAAGTTCTATGTCTGAATTTACCCCTCACTCAACAAAAAGTTGAGTGAGGGGTCTAACTCGCACTTATAACTTAGCTTCGCTGGCGCTCGCTAAGTGATGTGCTCATTAGAATTCGCAGACGGCTTTGCCTACCCTTGACACCAAAGGTGTCAAGGGTCTGCTCATTAGAAATGTTTAAATCAATTAAATTCTATATAGACGAGGAGATAGACTTGGATAGAATCGTGAAAAACCTGCTCGATTTTAAATATAAATTTGTAAATCGTGTTGAAGAAATAGGAGACTTCTGTAAAAGGGGTGGGATTTTAGATATTTTTCCTTTAACTTATGAATCTCCTATTCGCATAGAACTTATTGATAGCAAAATTTATTCTATGAGATGTTTTAATAAATATACATTTGAGACTTTATCTACTCACAAAATTGCGATTGTTTTGCCTAATAGAGGAGAAAAAAAGGTTCAGTTTATTTCTCCGTTTCCATTGTTGTATGAACAAAAGATTCCAATTGAAAACTTTATAGATTTAAGAGAGGGCGATTTTGTAGTTCATATAGATTATGGGATAGGGAGATATTTAGGGATAAAGAAGCTTAAAGAATTCAAGGGAGTACAAGATTATATGGTGATTGAGTACGATGATAAAGATAAACTTTATGTTCCTGTTGAGGATATGCATTTAGTGCAAAAATATATAGGATTTTCTAAACATTTGAGGTCTGCTTCTCCAAAACTTTATAAATTAGGGAGCAAGCAATGGCAGAGAGTAAAAGAGCAAGTTATCCGGTACATCTGGGCATTAACCTCTGACTTACTTCAGCTTCAGGCAAGGCGCCAGGTTGTAAAAGGATACAGTTTTTCAAAAGATACTGATTGGCAAACGCAACTTGAGAAAGATTTTCAATATAAGGAAACTCCGGACCAAGCAAAGGCAACTCTTGAGATTAAAAAAGATATGGAACAATCTAAACCTATGGATAGACTTTTATGTGG
>CAYOMG010000025.1:6972-11103 GCA_964404995.1 uncultured Planctomycetia bacterium
GAGGTGTGCATTTAAGGCGGTAATGGATAATAGACAAGTTGCACTCCTTGTACCTACCACTATTCTAGCTGAGCAACATTTCAGAAACTTTATTCAAAGAATGAAAATTTTTCCTGTAAATATTCAGATGTTAAGTCGATTTAAAGTAAGAAAAGAGCAGAAAGAAATTGTAGATAGCTTGAAGAATGGCAACGTCGATATTATTATAGGAACTCATCGTCTTTTTTCAAAAGATATATGTTTTAAAAATTTGGGACTTGTAATAATAGATGAAGAGCAAAGATTTGGAGTAAAACATAAGGAAAAATTGAAACAGCTTCGTTTTGAAGTTGATGTACTTACCCTAACTGCTACTCCTATACCACGAACTTTATATATGGCACTTATGAATGCTCGGGATATGTCTATTATCAATACACCTCCTGAAGATAGATTGCCTATATACACTAAGGTTTCTTATTACAATGAAGCTTTAATTAGACAAGCAATTTTGAAAGAATTAGAAAGAAATGGACAGGTATATTTCGTACACAATCGCGTAAAGTCTATTCAGAAACAAGCTGAGAAATTACAAAGCTTGGTTCCAGAAGCAAGGATTGCCATAAGCCATGGACAAATGGATGAGAGGAGACTGGAGAAGATAATATTGGATTTTATAGAAAATAAAATTGATGTATTAGTTACAACTACAATTATTGAGTCTGGGATTGATATTCCTAATGTAAATACTTTAATTATAGATAGAGCAGACACTTTTGGGCTAGCTGATTTATATCAGTTAAGAGGCAGGGTGGGAAGATTTAACCGTAAGGCATATGCATATTTACTTATCCCGAAAAAATCTGTACTGACAGAGGAGTCTTTTGCAAGACTAAAAGCTATACAAAAATACAACGCACTTGGTTCTGGATTTAAAATTGCTATGGAAGATTTAGAAATAAGAGGAGCAGGTAACTTACTTGGAGCAGAGCAACATGGTTATATAAATCAAGTTGGCTTCGACCTATATTGTAGATTATTAAAAGAATCTATAACGAAAATTAAGGCACAAGAAGGTTTAAAAAATAATAGATTAACTTCTCTAATGAATACCAGGAAAATAAATTATGCCTACGAAAAATAAAGTTCTAATAGTAATTTTGGTTACCATTTTATTTATTAATTTCTATTTATATAAAGGTTTAATCTTTGCACAGTTAATTGATAAAATTATAGTCATAGTGAATGAAGAAGTTATTACAGCGCAGGATTTACAAAGAAGAATTATGAGTTTTAAAATTAGCCCTGATTTTGAAAATCTAACCAGAGGGGACTGGGATAGTTTAATAGAATCTGCCATAAACCGCCTGATCCATGAGCTATTAATTTTACAAGTTGCGAGGCTCGAGAATATACAAGTTGAAGAAGGGGATATAAAAAGACGCATGGAGAGCATAAGAAGGAATTTCCCTGATGAACAAGCTTTTTTAACTGCATTGGATAAAAATGACTTAACTTTAAATCAGTTGAAAGAATACTATAGAAGGGAAATGCTTATTGACAAGGTGGTTAGTTTAAAAATCAAGAGAACAATACAAATTCATCCAATGGAAATCACTAATTTCTATTTAGAAAATAAGGAAGAATTTAAAGAACCATCTTTAGTGAGAGCAAGGCACATATTTATAAAAGTAGAAGATGAAGAGACGAGAGAAGAAGAACTAAGTAAAATATATGCATTATATGCACTATTGAATGAAGGAGCTGATTTTGGAAGAGTTGCTTTTGAGCATTCAGATGGACATAATGCAGAACAGTATGGAGATATGGGGTATGTTTTGGAGGGAGAGCTTTTAAAAGAATTAGATGAAGTTATATTTTCTTTAGAATTAGGTCGGATTTCAGAAATAATAGATACAGATTATGGATATCATATTGTAAAAATAGAAGGAAAAAAGCCCGGTAGAATAAAGTCAATCTTTGAAGTAAGCAATGAGATTGAAAGAATTTTATTTCAGAAAAAAGCGGAACAGAAATTTCAAACCTGGTTAAATGACTTAAAAAGAGATGCCTATATATGGATTAAGTAAACCAAATTTAATTATAACAATTGGTGATGTAGCAGGTATTGGGCCAGAGGTTGTTTTTAAGGCTTTATCGTGTCCTAATATAAGAAATTTGGCTAAATTTCTTATTGTAGGCGATTTTTCTGCAATTAAAGAAAAAGCCTTCTTTCAAGAGTTAAATTTTAGTATTGAGCTTATATCGGAATGTTCAAAAATTACTAATTATAAGAGTAATATTGTTTTTCTAGATAAAAGGTTGCTTTCATTAAGTGATTTTAATATAGGCATATCTACAGCTAAGACTGGAATGGCGTCTTTTGAGTATTTTAAGCACGGAGTAAACCTGATTCTCGAAAACAGTTTTAATGCAATTATTACTGCTCCAGTAAATAAACAAGCCATAAATAGAGCCGGTATAAATTTTCAGGGTCATACAGAATATTTAGCGAAAGTGTGTAAGTTAAATATTAATGATGTATTAATGGTACTTACATCAAATGAAGTAACAGTTGGGCTGGTAACCAGGCATGTTCCCTTAAAGAGAGTTTCGAGTGTTTTAAGCAAAGAGAGAATATATAAGGCTATATGTGTTGCAGATTTGTTTTTAAAGAAATCCTTAAAAAAATTATCACCGAAGATAGTTGTATCTTGCTTTAATCCTCATTGTGGAGAAGGGAAGATGAAAGGGAGAGAGGAAGAAGAGTATATAATTCCTGCAATAGAATTGGCAAAAAGTAAAAATATTAAAGCATATGGACCACTGTCATCTGATACACTATTTTGTAAAAATATTAGGGACAAATTTGATTTAATTTTATGCTTATATCACGATCAAGGCTTAATACCTTTTAAGATTACCTCATTTGATAAAGGAGTAAATATTACAGCAGGACTTCCTTTTATACGCACTTCACCCTCTCATGGGACAGCCTTAGATATTGCAAAAGAAGAAAAAGCCTCTCCTCAATCAATGATAGAAGCAATAAAGATGGCAGTGAGATTGTGCTACACTACTCCATGCCTTCGCATGAGGAATGGAAATGCAGGATACTACAGGCGGAAGACTGTAGAGGGACAGAGTGTACACTAAATCTCAGCTTGAACAGATTATAAAAGAATGTAATTTTCATCCCCGAAAATCATTGGGGCAAAGTTTCTTAATAGATAAGAATATAAAACAAAAAATAATAGATGCTTTAGCTTTAACTAAAAAAGATGTAGTTTTAGAAATAGGTCCTGGTTTTGGTGCATTAACTGGTGATTTATGCAAGAAAGCAAAAAAAGTATATGCTGTTGAAAAAGATAAAAGGCTTTGCAATTTTTTAAAAAATAGATTTTATGATTGCCAAAACTTAATAATTATAAATCAGGATATATTAAAATTTGACTTTAAACGTTATTGCTTAGATTCAAAACTAAAAGCAGTAGGAAATCTTCCGTATTACATTACTTCACCTATAATTACTTACCTCATACATCAAAAGTATTTTTTAACTTCAATATTTATTACTCTACAGGTCGAAGTTGCTAAAAGAATAATTGCTAAACCAAATGCAAAGGATTATTCAAGATTAACAGTTTTTGTAAGTTTTTCTACTAAACCGCAAATTCTATTTCCTATTAAAAAAAGTGCATTTTTCCCTCAGTCAGGAGTAGATTCCTGTCTTATAGAATTAGACATTTTATCTCAACCTTCTGTTAAAGTTAAAAATGAGAAGGTTTTTTTAGAGACAGTAAAAGCATCTTTTGGAAATCGCAGAAAAGCAATTCTAAATGCCCTCTTAAATTCTTCCTTAATCGATTTAAGCAAAGATGAACTGTTAAAAATATTAGAGCAAGCTAATATAGACCCTGTTAGAAGAGGAGAGACTTTCTCTCTGGATGAATTTGGTAGATTAAGCAATCTGCTCTGTACTAATTTAATGTTCACAGCCCAACAAAGCTCGTAGCCCGCAGTCCTAAAGCACACAAAAGCACACAAACTTCTGTTATGCATCAAGTGTTAGCGATTTTCCTGTCAGCGAAGCGATTTTCCTGTTATAAAATAGTGAAATGTCCGGTTTATTAACAAGTGAAATGTCCGCTT
>CAYOMG010000026.1:0-9739 GCA_964404995.1 uncultured Planctomycetia bacterium
AACATAAGTTCTTTGTCTGAATTTACCCCCCCTTCTTTCATTCTGAAAGAATGCAGGGGGGGGGTAAATTCGCACTTATAACTTAGCTTCGCTTGTGCTCGTTAAGTTATATACTTATTGAAGGAGGGATTTACAATTATGGAATTTGATTTTAATAAGATTAAAAATTCTAAGACATTCCGGCTTGTTGTTATTGTATGTTTAGGAACAATAGTTATGTGGGGTGTAATGAAATATGTGATGAAGCCAGAAGAAAGAATAGCAAGGGAAAGAAGAGTAATTCCAGGAGAGCCCACTGAAGAAGTAGAAGAGGTGGAAAAAATAAGGGAACTTTTAGGAAAAGAGGCTCTTTTTGGTAGAGAAGAAGAGATAATACCTATTAGAGCCTATAAAGTATCTCGTGTAGATTTTAAGGATAGTCTCCCTGTAGTAGGAACTCTAAGAAGTATTCCAGAAATAAACCTTAGATTTGAAGTTAATGGAGTAATTAGCAGTATGAATTTTAAAGAAGGAGACAGGATAAGAAAAGGTGATGTGATAGCTACCCTGAACCGGAGAGATGCTGAGTTAGAATTGTCTTGGGCACAGGCAAAACATAGGACTGCGCTATCAGAAGTAAAAACTTCAAAAAAGAGACTTGAAGTATTAGAAAGTTTATACAACGTAGGTGCAATAATAAAAACTAGAATAGAAGAAAGTAAGTTAGAGTTAGAGACATCAAGACGAAGAACAGAGCAAGCTTATATAGGGGTAGAATCTGCAGAGGCAAGATTAAAAAAAACTTATCTTTATGCACCAAGAGATGGAGTTTTAGGTTTAAGAGAAGCAGAAGCAGGAGAATTTGTGACACCAAATGACAGAATCGCTATTTTATTTGTGATAGACAATCTTTTTGTAGAAGTTGGGATAATAGAGAGAGACATTCACAAAATAAGACCACGTCAACGGGCTACGGTTATAGTTGATGCTCACCCTGATAGAACCTTTCCTGGGACTATAACCAGTATTTTTCCGATGATAGAAGGGCGTAGTAGAACTCTTACTACAAGAATAAAAGTAAGAAATCCTCGGAGGCTGCTTCTGCCAGGCATGTTTGCCAGAGTTGAAATATATGTTTTTTCTAGACCAAATGCAATAGTAGTTCCCAGTACTGCCATCTCTATACATGCTGATAGGCATCAAGTATCTGTAGTAGAAGAAGAAAGAGTTCGAACCAGGGCAGTTACTTTAGAATATCTTACTACTGATTATGCCGTGATAAGAACTGGTTTAAGAGTAGAAGAAATAGTAGTGGTTGGAACTCCTGGGATGAGGAAATTAAAAGATGGCACAAGAGTTGAAATAATAGAACTTCAAAAACAAGCTTTTGTGCTGGAGTAGAAAATAGTGTTAGGTGTTAGGTGTCAAGTGTCAAGTGTCAGGTGTCAGGTGTTAGGGAAATTCTTAACACTTTACACCAGCAAGTTATTAAAGGTGATAGAAATATGAGCATTCCATATTTTTCAATAAGACGACCTGTAACAATAACTATGATTTTCATAGGGGTAGTGCTTTTGGGGTGGATATCATGGACTAAACTTCCCAGAGAACTTTTCCCAGCTATTACTTATCCTCAAATAACTGTAGTATCAAGACATGAACATGCTGCACCAGAAGAGATTGAAACTCTGATAACCAGAATTATAGAAGAAGCTACGGGGACGGTAAGCAATATTAGAAGAATATCCTCCATATCTAAAGAGGGAATATCAAAGGTATTTTTGGAATTTGTATGGGGAACTAATATGGATTTTGCTTCGTTGGATGTTAGGGAGAAGATAGATCTTATAAAAGCGAGGCTTCCTCTTGGGGCAGGAGATCCAATAGTAATGAAGCATAATCCATTTGAGATGCCAATTTTGATACTCAGTGTTACCGGAGAAATTTCTCCCTTAGCATTAAGAGAAATTTGCAGAAAGATAATTAAAACTGAGATAGAGAAAGTGCCAGGAGTAGCTTCAGCCAATATTACAGGAGGTAGACAGAGGGAAATATTAGTAGAATTAGATCAGGGAAGATTGGCTGCGACAAATACCTCTATTTTGGAAGTAGTAAGCTCACTCAGAGAAGCTAATTTTACTTTCCCGGCAGGAACTATAAAAGAAAGCTTTTACGAATATTTAATAAGAACTATGGGAAGATTTGAGCATACTGATGAAATAAAGGATACTGTAGTAAATGTAATTAGGATTAATCCCCCCGAGACAAGATTTGAGTGGCATCTTGAACAACAAGAACAGTTTGTAAATGTAGAAAAAAGGGCTATACTCATTTCAGATGTAGGCAGTGTAAGTGACACTCTTAAAGAACAGACCAGTATATCCAGACATAATGGTAGGGAGAATGTCTCAATAGCTATACAAAGGCAGTCAGGAGCAAATGCTTTAATGGTAGCTACTAGGGTAAGGACAGTTTTGGGTAAATTGGAAGAAAGCGGGAGATTACCTCAAGGTGTATCTATGGATATAGTATATGACCAGTCCGAATTCATTAGAAATTCCATTAACGGCGTTAGAGACGCAGCAATAGGCGGAGGTATTTTAGCATTTTTTGTTTTGTTGTTTTTCTTAAAAAATGTTAAAAGTTCTATAATCGTAACCTGTTCTATTCCTATTTCAATTATGGCTGCTTTTAGCCTAATGTATTTCCGAAATATAAGTATCAATATGATGTCCCTAGGAGGGTTAGCCTTAGGAGTTGGGATGTTAGTAGATAATGCTATTGTAGTAATTGAAAATATATTTAGGCATAGACAGTCAGGTAAGCACTTCAAAAAATGTGTCTCAGATGGTGCAAGTGAAGTATCTAACGCAGTTACTGCTTCAACGCTGACTACTATTTGTGTATTCTTACCCTTAATATTTGTCATTGGCATAGCAGGTCAGTTGTTTAAAGAGCTCGCATTTACGGTAACTTTTTCCCTGCTTGCTTCATTAGGTGTGGCTTTATCTTTGATTCCCAGGCTTGTTGCTACAGGCAAGGAAAAGTTGCAGAAAAATGAATTAAACCCAGTTAGAAAGGATTTTTCTAACGGGGTAAAAAAAGAAAGAAATTATATTTTGACCGAAGACCGAGAGGAGTTTAAAAAAATGAGAAATTTTTATACACGAGTCCTTGCAAATTTCCTCTCTTATAAGTTTGTTGGACTTGGTGTAATAGTATTGATATTTATATTTAGCATAGGGCTCCTTTTTGAATTAGATAGGGAACTTCTTCCCAAGATAGACCAAAGAGAATTTATAATTAACGTTACACTTCCTACCGGGGCACGTCTTGATGTTACGGATTCTATTGTAAAAAGAATAGAAAAAAACCTCTTTGAGCTTAATGATGTAGAAGGAGTAAGTGTAGTTGTAGGTTCTGTCAGAGAAGGAGCTATTGAAGGAATAGTTGAAACTTTAGGATCTCACCAAGCACGATTAATAGTCAGTCTGAAAGAGATGTCTAGAAGAAATCCAGAGTATCGGACGAGTCAGGAGGTAATACGAAGCTTAGAGCAAAAGCTATTAAAAGAAAATTTGAAAAATGCTCATATAGAATTTATCCTTCAAGAAAGTGTGTTCAAAACAGCATTCCAAGGAGCTAAGCCTGTTATAGTTGAAATAAAAGGAGAAAATCTGAATATTTTAAGGAATTTAGCAGAAGAAGTAGAAGATAGGCTGGTAAGAATTGCAGGAATTCATGGTATAACATCAAGCTTAACACCACCACAGCCTGAATTGAGAGTGCATCCAATAAAAGACAGAGCAGCCTTTTATAATCTTTCTGTGAATGATATTGCTTTTGCGTCTCAAGTGGCTATAAAAGGACATGTTGCTACAAGGTTTAAAGAAGAAGGCAGGGAATATCCAATAAGAGTAAAGCTAAGAGAGAGAGATAGAAATAATATGGCTAGATTGCGTCGAATACTTATTCACTCCCCACATTTAAATATTAATGTTCCATTAGCAGAAGTTGCTTATTTTAATATGGGAACTGGGCCCAGTCAGATAGAAAGATTAAACCAGGAGCGAGTAGTTACTGTATCTGCTAACATATTTAAAAGAGCTTTTAATGATGTAGCAGAAGATGTAGAAACATTTATTGCTAATATGAATATCCCAAGGGGTTATTTAGTTAATATGGGAGGGGAAAGGGAAGAGATGCAAGAGTCTTTTAATAGTTTACGTTTTGCTCTAATATTAGCTATTGTGTTAGTTTACATGATTATGGCAGCACAGTTTGAATCTTTATGGCAGCCTTTTGTAATAATGTTTACAGTGCCTTTATCTATGATTGGAGTAGCATGTTTTTTATATATTACCGGGACCAGCTTGAATGTAATAGTGATTTTAGGTGTTATTATGTTAGGAGGAATAGTTGTAAATAATGGGATAGTTCTTATAGATAATGTTAATTTGCTGAGAAGGAAAGAGGGGCTTGATGCTTATAACGCTGTGATCAATGCAGGTAAAAATAGATTGAGGCCTATACTTATGACTGCAACTACTACGGTTCTTGGGCTTACTCCTTTAGCTTTAGGCTTTGGAGACGGAGCGGAGCTTAGAGCTCCTATGGCTATAGCAGTTATTGGTGGATTAATTTCTTCTACATTTCTTACCTTGGTTGTTATTCCTGCTTTGTATATAATTGCAGATGGCATGATAGAATCTGCATCTATGAAAGGTTTTAGTTTGTCAATTCCCTCTGTATCGGAAATAAAAGAAAAGATAAAAATTAGTTTGAAAAAGCCAGCTTTCCAAAAGACCGTGGAAATCCAGAAGACTGCAGAAATCCAGGAGACTAAATCACTGAAGTTGTCGGAACAGATTAAAGCTAAACCTGAGCTAATTGAGCCTAAACCTAACAGAATAAATTTAGAGTTCAAATTACCTCAGGATATTAATTCAAGACAGAGAAAAGCGATTGCTTATATACTTGAGAATAATAAACTTACCCGAAAACAATATACTCAGTTGTTCAAGGTATCGATTGCAACCGCAGCGAGGGATTTAAAAGAGTTATTAGATAGAAAATTGGTATGCGCTGAAGGTCCGCTTGGACCAGGCAGGTGGTATGAAATAGCAGAGGAGATTTAATAATAGTGTCAAGTGTCAGGTGTCAAGTGTCAAGTGTCAAGTGTCAGGTGTCAAGGTTACTTTGACACTTTACACTTGACACCAGCAGGTTGTTTAGAGGGATAAACCATGGGACTTTCAAAAATAGCTATACATAGACCAGTGGCGATGACAATGGTGTTTTTAGGTATATTGTTAATAGGAGCAGTTTCTGTAGTTAGACTTCCGATAGAATTGATGCCTGATATAGCTCTTAAAGATATAAGTATTATTGTTAGGATAAGAGGTGGGATACCTGCCCCTGAAGTAGAAAGTTTAGTTACTCGGCCCATAGAAGAAGCAGTAGGAGGGGTTTCTTACTTAAGGGAGCTTTTGTCTATATCAGAGGAGGGTGAATCCAGAGTAATTTTAAGATTTGAACCAGGAATAAATATGGACTTTGCTGCTTTGGAAGTTAGAGAGAAATTTTCAAGAGTAGAAGATGAATTACCTCGAGAGATTGAAAGGCCAATTATAGCCAAATATCGGAAGACAGATATGCCTATTATAATATTTGCTATGACTGGAGAAGGCTTTACTCCTGAGATGTTAAGGAGGATAGCAGATGAGCAAATTAAAGAAAACTTTATGAGAGTCGAAGGAGTAGCTAATGTGGAGGTTGCTGGAGGGAGAGAAAGAAAAATTTTGGTTGAAGCCGACCAACAAGCTCTACTGGCTCATAATATTTCTTTAGGAAAAGTTATAAATGCACTCAATTTAAATAATCTTACTATGTTATCAGGTGATGTAGATAGAATATACGATGAATACTTGATAAGAACCGTAGGAGAGTTTGCAAGTATTTCACATATCAGAAACATTGGAATTGCAGTTACTCCACATGGCTCTATTATAAGATTAGGGGATGTAGCTACAGTTAAAGATTCTTTTTTAGAACCAATAGATTTAGCAAGGGTAGATGTTAAACCAGTAGTGTCGTTATTCATACAAAAAGAGAGTGCCGCTAATACTACTGAGGTAGCTGAAAAGGTAATGGAAGAACTAGAAAGAATAAGGCTTACTGTAGATGAAAGAATAATATTTAAAGCTACTTATAATCAAGCAGAATATATTCAATCAGCTATAACCACAGTAAGAACTTCACTTCTGTGGGGTGGTGTATTAGCTGTGTTTGTATTATTTTTATTTTTAAGAGATTTTAGACCTACTTTTATACTTGGCTTCACAATACCTTTATCTGTAATGGCAACTTTTGCATTTATGTTTTTTCAAGGGTTATCTTTAAATATAATGACTCTTTCTGGCATAGCTTTAGGAATTGGAATGTTAGTTGATTCTTCAATAGTCGTTTTGGAGAATATATTTAAAAAAAGAGAGCAAGGTTTATCAAAATATAAATCTGCATTGGAGGGTTCTCAAGAAGTAACTCTTGCCATAGTGGCTTCTACAATTACTACTGTGGTAGTGTTTCTGCCAATAGTTTTTGTAAGCAAAGAGGTAAGGCTTATGTATTCAGGGCTTGCTTTTACTGTTGCTTTTGCGCTTATTGCCTCTTTATTTATAGCGCTTACTTTAGTTCCCCTATTATCTTCAAGGATACCCATGGGGAGAAAAGTTGATGCTAAACTTCCAACCCGGAGCCATTTTTTTATAAAATTGAAAACCAGATATAGAAGATGTTTAGGTTTAGTTATAAGGTATCGCTACATATTTATATTTGTCGCGTTCGGGTTGTTTGTAGGTGCAATATTTTTATCAGGTAGGATAGGTAAAGAATTTACTGGTATTGCTGAACAAAGTAAATTTACCGTTCATGTTGAGCTCCCAACCGGAGCAAGGCTGAAGATGTCTGATAGATGCGTAAAGGAAGTGGAGAGAGTTTTAGAAAAAGTACCCGAAGTCAGAACCATATCTTCCCGGATTGAACGATGGTCTTCTGACATACATGTAAAATTGTATCCTGCTCATAAAAGAACAAGATCTGTTTCTGAAATTATTGATAGTTTAAGACCACTTACAGATAGAATTGAGCCTAGATATGATGCTTTTATATATTTTGAAGAGCCGCAGGCAGTAGGTACAAGAGAAATATTTATAGATATTTTCGGATATGATTATGGTGTATTAAAACAATTGGCTATATCAGTAGCTACAAAGCTTCAGGCGGTTCCGGAGTTTTCAGATATCAAGATAAGAATGAGGGCAGGCAGACCTGAATTAGGAGTGTCGATAGACAGAAAAAGAGCTGCTCTTTATGGTCTTTCAGTAAAAGATATAGCTACTACTATCCACGGTAAAATAAGAGGCTTACGTGCTACCTATTATCATACTCAGGCAAGAGAAGTAGAGGTTGTGGCGAGACTTCAACCTGAAGATAGAAAAGATATAGAAGATATAAGAAATTTAGTGCTTACAACCCCAGAGGGGGATCCTCTATTTTTAAATCAAGTTGCAACACTTAGATTTGATATTGGACCTAGTGAAATCTGGAGAAAAAACAGAGAAAGAATGGTTCAGGTAAGTGCTTCAAGAGGTATTTTATCTTTAGATAGAGCAGGGGAAAGGGTTAAGGAAACTCTTAGGGCTCTTGAATTTCCCGAAGATTATTTCTATAAATTAGGTGGGGATTATGAGAAAATGCTCAGGAATCAGAGAGAATTTAAAGCGGCAATTATTTTAACTTTAATCTTGATATTCTTAGTGCTTGCTTCATTATTTGAATCTTATATACAGCCTTTCATAATTATGGCAGCTGTGCCATTGGCAGTTATTGGGGTAATGGTCGCTCTTTATATAACCAACACATCTATAACTGTTGGGGCTTTAATTGGTATGATGATGTTGGGAGGAATAGTAGTTAACGATTCTATAGTTTTAGTTGATTTAGTAAATAGATTAAAAAAAGACAAAAACTTTTCACAACTGAAGGCTATTATAAAGGCAGGAGAGGATAGATTAAGACCTATTCTTATGACTTCTGTAACTACTATTTTAGGTCTTCTGCCTATGGCTTTGGATAAATCTGAAGCGGCTACTCTGTGGGTGCCTTTAGCTATAGCAGTTATTGGAGGGCTATTTACCGCTACTATTCTTACTTTATTCATTGTCCCAAGTATGTATATGGTAATAGATGATATGCGGAGGTTGTTTAAAAAAGTAGAAAGTAGAAAGTAGAGAAATTTCATTCTTGCTACTTGCCCGTATAAAAATCGAAGATTTTCTACGGGGCTTACTGAAATATGCTGAGGTTATTTTCTGTAACCTTATTAGTGATATTTTTGATTATAGCTGTTGCGACAGCAGGCTGGCTTTATAATCAACAGAAAAAAGTGTCTTTGGAATACACCATTGCAAGCCAGAGATGGGCACAGCTGAGATTAACATTGGAAACAAAGCTTGCCCAGACAGAGGAAGAAGTAACTAATTTAGATAAAAATGTCCAACAGTTAAATATGAAAATAGATAATTTTGAAATAGATACTAAAAGTTTAAAAAATAAACTGAGTTTCTTTGAAAAAGAAAGAAAGAATTTATCCGAGAAACTTGAAACTGCCCTGTATGATAATAGAAGGTTACAGAGAAGAATTGCGCGATTTTCTTTTGAAGCACGACATGACGACGGCATTGCGTCTGATGATTATATAGCTAAACTTATAAAAGACAAAGCATCCTTGCAGGTTATGGCAGAAGGATTAAAAGGCAGATTAGAACGAAGAGAGAAAGAACTTAATAATATTCTTAGGGAGAAAAAAGATATACAACAAAAATTAAGTGATGTAGATTGTTATCAGAAAGAATTAAAATCTAAACTGGAGAATGCTGAAAAAATTCAGGATAAATTGGCTCAAAAATTAATAGAACGACGGAGAGCCCATCTGAGGACTTCCAAGGAATCAGAAAGTATAAAAAGAGAAAGAATTGCATTAGAAGGAAAATTGATTAACTTAACGCAAGAAAGGATGGATTCTAAAAATAGAGTTAGGAAGATAGAAAATAAGTTGGACAGTCTAATTTTAGAAAGAGATTCTTTATTAAGACAAGTCTCTAGTTTAAATAAGCGATTAGAAGATAAGATTGTCCAGGTGGGTAGCGTTAAAAGAGGGTTAGAAGATGTTATGAGAGAGTCTAAACAGATTGCGTTAAGTAGGTCTTTGGGTGCTATTTCATCAGTGGAATTGCCTCCTATTATAGTAAAAAGCCAAGAAGCTTCGGCTTTATCTCAAGATCTTGCACGGGGTTTTTTGCCGGGCTTCCATGATGATATTTACAAGCAGTTGTTACCAAGATTGCCGGAAACAAATCTCGACGAAAACGAGGCAGAATGGAGTGCACTATTAGGGGCCATAGATTTAAAAGGAAAGATTCTTTTAGTTAATAGGCAACAACAATTTGTAGTAATAAATTTGGGTAAAAATAATAGAATTAGACATGGAATGATATTTGATGTATATAGAAATGATCAAAGAATTGGAAGTCTGAGAGTAGTGGAAGTAAGAAGTAACTTATCTGCAGCAGATATAATTAGAACTTCTGAAGACATAATTCGGAAAAACGATATAGTAAAACTCCGTTAGATAAAGAAACTTATCTGACGATATGAACCCCGTTAGAAATCAAAAATTTTCTAACGGGGTGAACTGTTG
>CAYOMG010000026.1:9749-10272 GCA_964404995.1 uncultured Planctomycetia bacterium
TCCGCCAAATTTTGAGTTATAACTTTTTTTAAACTTTATCCTTGACAAAAATTTTTACCTATGTTATTCTACATATGTAATAAGTAAAAAGAGTTATAAAATTAGTTTTAAAATTAAAACCCAATTTCTTTTTATGACAAATAATATTATTGAAAAATTATCTTCAATAACTTTAGTTGTACTTTTTTTATTTATATTTTGCGGTTGTACTCAAAGAGATTTAACTGAGAAAGTACCTGAAATCGTAGTAGCATTTTGGGGGTCTCCTGAAGAAATTGATATAATATCAGAAGTTATTAGAGATTGGAATAGTAAACGTCAAGACGTAAGAGTTATTTTAGATCATACTCCATATAGTGCTTATATGAGCAAGGTGCTGACACAAATAGCTGGGAGAGTTGCTCCAGACGTAATGGCCATTGAGGTAAATGCTTTTCCAGGTTTTTGGGCTAGAGATGTATTCTTGGATCTTACTCCTTTTATAGAAAAAGATGAAGAATTTAGTTTAGATAAATTTTTTCCA
>CAYOMG010000027.1:0-10194 GCA_964404995.1 uncultured Planctomycetia bacterium
GTACTCTGTTATCTGTAATCTAACCGAACGCAGTGAGGTTAAAGTGCCAGAGTTAAGAAAAGACCCTATAATTGGAAGATGGGTGATAGTTTCAACAGAAAGAGCAAAACGCCCGGATAACTTTTCAGTTTCTAAAGAGTCACCACCAGAAGGAGAATGTCATTTCTGTGAAGGCAGAGAGAATAAAACTCCACCTGAAATTTATTCTATAAGAGATAAGAAATCAAAACCTGATAGCCCGGGCTGGGAATTAAGAGTAGTTTCAAGTATTTCACCTGTATTACGAATAGAAGGAAATTTGGATAGACGTGGACATGGTATATATGACTTAATGAATGGTATTGGTGCTCATGAGATAGTAATTGAGACTCCAGAGCATATAGCCAATATTTGCGACTTGCCGGAAGAATCAATAGCAAAAATTATACTTACATATATTAAAAGAATTAAAGATTTGGAAAAAGACAAAAGATTTAAATATGTGTTGGCATTTAAAAACTATGGTTGGAATGCAGGGGGAGGCAGGATAAATCATTCTCGTTCACAATTAATTGCCACACCTGTAACTCCTAAAAGACTTAAAGAAGAGTTAGTATGTGCAAGGAAATATTTTGATTTTAAAGATAGGTGTATATTTTGTGATATTATAAATCAAGAACTTGAGAGTAAACAAAGAATAATTTATGATGCAGATGGAATTATTGCTGTTGCTCCGTTTGCTTCCAGGTTTCCATTTGAGACCTGGATTATGCCTAAAAAACATTCCTGTAATTTTATTAATTTAGCTGAAAATGAAATAAAAAATTTAGCTTTGGTTCTAAAAGTTATACTTACTAAATTAAAGATTGCTTTAAGTGATCCTCCTTACAATTATATGTTACATACTGCACCTTTTAGAAGAAGTGGCAGGGCTGGATACTGGAGAACTATTGACCAGGATTATCATTGGCATATAGAGATAATACCAAGACTTACCAGAACTGCAGGTTTTGAGTGGGGGTCTGGTTTTTATATTAATCCAACTTCTCCTGAAGAAGCAACAAAGTTTCTGAGAGAAGTATAATATACAAATAGAGTACAGAAACCAGAAACCAGAAGACAGAAGACCCCGTAAACTCGCTTCGCTCGTACGGGGCAAGCAGAAGTCAGAAAGAAAATTGGTTCCCTGTAATCTGTAATCTGTCTTCTGTAATCTAACCGAACGCAGTGAGGTTAAAGTGCCTGAATTAAGACGAGATCCTATAACTGGAAGATGGGTGATAATAAATGTTGAATCACCAATAAAACCTGGTGGCTTTGATGAAGAAAAACACGAAAAAAAAGGAGGGGTGTGCCCTTTCTGTCTCGGTAATGAAAAGATGACTCCTCCTGAAATAATAGCGTACAGAAAAAAAGGTACTGCTCCTGATACTTCCGGCTGGAGAGTAAGAACGGTCCCTAATAAATATCCCGCAT
Organism: uncultured Planctomycetia bacterium; assembly: GCA_964404995.1. Classification (GTDB taxonomy): domain Bacteria; phylum Omnitrophota; class Gorgyraeia; order M55B152; family CAYOMG01; genus CAYOMG01. The sequence goes on from CAYOMG010000027.1 coordinate 1,456, forward strand.
TACAAATTGAAGGAGATTTAAACAAAAGAGGGATTGGCGTCTATGATATAACAAATGGAGTAGGTGCGCATGAGGTAATAATTGAGACTCCTGACCATAATAAAGAGATGAAAGATGCAAGTGTTAAGGAGCTTGAAGAGATTATAGCTATGTATAAACAAAGGAGTATTGATTTAGAGAAGGATAAAAGATTTAGATATATCTTAATCTTTAAAAATTACGGTAAGTCAGCAGGAGCATCTTTAGAGCATCCCCATTCACAACTTATTGCTTTGCCTGTTGTCCCCAAGAGAGTTAAAGAGGAGTTAGTAGGTTCTTTGAATTATTTTGATTATAGAGACAGATGTATTTTCTGCGATATGATAAAACAAGAAAAGAAAGATGCAAAAAGAATTATAGATGAAAATGTAGGATATATTGCATTTACACCTTATGTATCCAGATTTCCATTTGAAGTTTGGATTATACCTAAAAACCATGAGTCTGACTTTACCGAGATTGAAAATAAAGAGATACCAGACCTTTCCAAAATTTTAAAAAATAGTCTTTGTAGAATTGACAAAGTATTAACTGACCCTTCCTACAATTTTATAATACATACTTCACCTGTGGAAGATAAGGGCAGCCAATATTATCACTGGCATATAGAAATAATGCCTAAATTAATCCGGACAGCAGGTTTTGAGTGGGGTTCCGGATTTTATATCTGCCTGACTCCACCAGAAATGGCTGCTGAATATTTACGAGAAGTAAAGATAGGTTGAATTCCAAATTATAAACATTGTTCAGAGGACAGAGGACAGAGGACAGAGGATAAATTACTGGCTTCAGGCTTCACGCTACAGGCTACAAGTCTCAAGCTTCAGACTGCAGGATTCAAGCTTCAAGCTTTGAACTTTGATTTTTGAGGTCTGCAACTTATGTCTTGCAGCTTGCGGCATGAAGCATGTGAAACTTCTGACTTCTGACTTCTGTTTTCTGAAGCAGGTTAACTAAGGAGGTTTGAGCATGGCAGTTAAAGTTGGTATTAACGGTTTCGGACGTATCGGAAGAAATATTTTTAGAGCGGGTATGGACAATAGTAATATTGAATTTGTAGCTATAAATGATTTGCCTGTTCCTACTAAGACCTTAGCTCATCTTTTAAAATATGATTCGGTTTTGGGTGAGCTCAAAGCACAGGTAAGTTCTGGAGAGGATAAAATTATTGTAAATAATACCCAGTTTAAAGTTCTAAATTATAAAGACCCTGAGGATATTCCGTGGAAAGATTTAGGCGTAGAAATTGTTATTGAGTCAACGGGAGTATTCCAGGAAAAAGAAAAAGTTACAAAACATATAAATGCGGGATGCAAAAAGATAATCATCACTGCACCTGCAAAAGATGAAGATGTAACCATAGTATTAGGAGTTAATGAGGAAAAGTATGACTCTAAAAATCATCATATAATATCAAATGCGTCGTGCACTACAAATTGTATCGCTCCAATGGCGAAAATATTAAATGATAATTTTGGTATTATATCAGGATTTATGACTACTGCTCATTCATATACCAACGACCAACGACTTTTAGATTTTCCTCATAAAGATTTAAGGCGGGCCAGGGCGGCGGCGGTTTCTATGATTCCTACTACTACTGGTGCTGCTAAAGCAACAGGGATAGTAATTCCTGAGCTAAAAGGCAAGCTTGATGGTATTGCTATCCGTGTTCCTACACCTAATGTTTCAATTGTAGATTTTGTTTGCAATATAGAAAAAGGGGCTACAATTGAAAGTGTAAATTCTGCAGTTAAGGAGGCCGCTATCGGTAATCTTAAAGGGATATTAGAATATTGTGATATACCTTTAGTATCTCATGACTTTAATGGCAACCCGCATTCTTGCATTTTTGACGCAAGCTTGACTAATGTTATAAATGGTCATCTGGTTAAGACTTTTGGCTGGTATGATAATGAATGGGGATATAGCTGTCGTGTAATAGACTTGATTGAATTAATTGCTGAAAAAGGTCTATAAGAAATATATTCTCCCCTCAAAGAAAAGTTTAAAAATATTCTTTTATTAACTTCACCGTTTAAATAGGTAATCCTCTCTGTCCTATGATTCCTGACAAAAATGTCCCCGGTTTTGTTTATGATTTGATTATTATTGGAGCCGGGCCTTCCGGTTTAACTGCAGGATTATATGCTTCAAGAGCAAGATTAAAAGTTTTACTATTTGAAGACCCCTCCACACCTATACAAACTAACTTATCAGATTTAATTGAAAACTATCCAGGTTTTCCCGAGGGTATCAAGGGTTACGAGTTGATGGATAGAATAAAAAACCAAGTGAACCTCTTTGATTTAAAGATTAAATCCGAGAGAGTAGAAGGAATTAAATCGGAAAGAAAAGAAGATTTTAATATGTTTAATATAAAAACTGAAAATGGAAATTATAATTCATTGGCTGTTATTATAGCCTCCGGTGCTAAGCTAAAAGAATTGGGAATATCTGGAGAAGATAAGTTTAGAGGGAAGGGTGTTTCTTATTGCGCCACTTGCGATGGGGCATTTTTTCAGGGTAAAGATATTGTAGTAATAGGAGGGGGAGATACAGCTATAGAAGAGGTATTATTCTTGACAAAATTTGCCAAAAAAGTTACTTTAATACATCGTAGAAACCGTTTACGAGCTACGAAAATTTTACAGGAAAGGGTATTTTCAAATGATAAAATAGAGTTTATTTGGGATTCACAGATAATTGAAATTACTGGTAAGGAAAAGTTAGAAAAAGTAAAAGTAAAAAATGTCTTAACTAATAAACAATCAGAAGTTTTATGTAGTGGTGTGTTTATATTTGTTGGATATATACCCAATACAGAGTTTATTAAAGAAAACTTAGATTTAGATGAGAAAGGATATATTATTACCGATGATAATATGAAGACATCACAAGATGGAATATTTGCTTGTGGGGATTGTAGAAAAAAGTCATTACGACAGATAGTAACAGCTTGTGGAGATGGTGCAACTGCAGCCTTTTTAGCGCAACATTATATTGAGAAGCTGAAGGGGACAGAGTATAAATAGAAACTGACTTTGAAAGAGGCGAAGGTATCAGATGGAGATTAAAGTGGATGATTCAAATTTCAAACAAGAAGTTTTAGATTCTGAAATTCTAGTTCTTGTAGATTTCTGGGCAGAGTGGTGTGCTCCTTGTCGTATGGTTGCACCTGCTATTGAAAAAATTACTAAAGAATATGAAGGCAAGATAAAGGTTTGTAAGATAAATGTTGATGAGTCACCACAAATTGCATCAGAATATGATATAATGAGCATACCTACATTAGCTCTATTTAAGAATGGCGAAGTGGTTGATAGAATAGTAGGTGTTACATCTAAAGCTAATATAGAATCTAAAATTAAATCTTATATTTAGCAGCCTTCCACAAAATTTGTTCAAGGCTGCTGATTACACACCTGTCTGCCGCAGGTCACGCTTAGCGTGGCAGGTAGGGATTCCCAAAAGATTACACAGATACTTTCTTTGAAAACTTAATCTGTGTAATCTGATTTTTAATCTTTTAATCAGAGAGTACTGATGTAACTAGACTTTTTCAGCAATCTCTAAAAATTATGGAAAAGTTAGAAATTAGAAAATATCCTGATTCTATACTTAGGGATAAATGTGAACCTATCAAAATCGTAACCACTGAAGAGGTAAAACTTTTTGAAAATATGATTTCTACTATGCATTATCTTAGCGGGATTGGACTTGCTGCACCGCAAGTTGGCATATCACGCCAACTTATTATCGCAGATATTGGTGATGGAATAATTAAATTAGCTAATCCAAAAATTATTAAGATTAAGGATTTCGATGAGATGGTTGAGGGTTGTTTAAGTATATCTGATGTTAATGCAAAGATAAAAAGGGGATATGAAATAGAAGTTAGTGGTTTAAATGAAAAGGGAGAAATTATAGAATTTAAAGCCAAAGGGCTTTTAGCCAGAGTTATTCAGCATGAAATAGACCATTTAAACGGGAAATTAATTATTGACTATATGAGCTTCTGGCGAAGATTAAAATTTAAGAGATCGCTGGAAAACTCTTAAAAGCAATGACTATTCATAACCTTATAAGCTTTTCAGGAATTTTTACTCTGTTAATCATAGCTTGGATTTTTTCTAAAAACCATAAAATAATTAACTGGCGACTTATCTTTTGGGCAATAATTTTACAATTACTATTTGGTGGATTTATCTTTTGGAATCCTGCAGGGATAGTATTTTTCGAGTGGGTAAATACTTGTATAATTAAACTATTGTCTTTTTCTAAAGAAGGGATATATTTTTTATTCGGAAGACTTTCAATATTTCCTGGTAAGGTAGGCCCTCATGGAGAGGAATCTTTAGGATTTATACTTGCATTCCAAGCTCTTCCTACTATTATATTTTTCTCAAGTTTAATGAGTTTACTCTATTTTATAAAACTTATGCCAAAAATCATAAAGATTTTCTCCTATGCTTTTACCAAGCTCATGCGTATAAGCGGAGCAGAGTCGCTGTGTGCCGCAAGCAATATTTTTGTTGGAATTGAATCTGCATTTAGTATAAAGCCTTTTATTGAAAAGATGACTAAGTCAGAACTTTGTACAATATTAACTGTTGGTATGGCAACAGTAGCATCAAGTGTACTTGCAGTATATACAGGTATTTTGAAAGAACAGTTTCCTGCTATAGCAGGGCATTTAGTTTCAGCTTCAATACTAAGTGCACCTGCAGCAATTATGCTCTCTAAAATTATTTATCCGGAGGATGGAGAACCTGTAACTTTAGGTAAAAGCGTTGAAGGGTATTACGAAAGACCAGATAGCTGGATAGAATCAATAATTCAGGGTGCAAATGGAGGGGTGAAACTAATAGCAGGAATAGTAGCACTTTTACTTGCATTTTTAGGGCTTTTAGCTATGGCTAATTGGGCTATAGGAATTTTTGGTGAGTTGATTGGTCTGGCTGAATTATCTATTCAGAAGATTTTGAGTATACTCTTTTATCCGATATTACTTTTAATCGGGGTTGTTCCAGGAGATGCATTTAATGTAGCAACGCTTTTGGGAGAAAGAGCTATTGCTACTGAAATAGTAGCCTATCAACATTTAGCTGAATATATTAAAAACGGCGTATTTCAAGATTTTCGCTCTCAGGTAATTGCCGCTTATGCATTATGTGGTTTTGCTCATATTGCTTCTTTAGCTATATTTGTAGGTGGCATCTCAGCTCTTGTGCCTAAGAGAGCGAAAGATTTAGCCCAGTTAGGTTTTAGGGCACTTTTTGCTGCAACTTTAGCCTGTCTTATGACAGCTGCTGTAGCAGGATTTTTCTTTAATTCTGCTACTCCGAGTATTTTGCTCGGGAGGTAATTATTACAACCTCAATTAAAAATACCTTCAAAAATTTCAGCAGGAATTGTAGAAATAAAAGTATATTCGGGTTTAGTTAAATTTCCTTTGATTTTTATTTTGTCTACCAAAAAACCTGTTTTCCGTAGAAGGATTTGCAACATTCTTTCTACAGAAGAGAGATTTTCTAAATCCTGTTCTTCAATCTGAGCCCTTGCTATAAAATCTAAATCTCCTTTAAAAGATAAATTTCCTGCAAGATGAATATTTATAGTATCACTCATCAATTTAAAATTAGAAGTATGAAGTTTTTTGTTAGCTATTTTGAAATCCCCACTCGCAGTGTTAAATATTATCTTTTCTAACCCTGGTAGGTCTAAAATGCCTGATAAGCCTTGCAATATTGGAAAGTTTAGGAGTTTTCCATCTATTATTTCTAATCTACCTCTTCCCTTTATAGTATCAAGTTTTCTTCCGTAGCCTTCTAAATACAAAGATACAAAACCAAATCCTGTAGTCCCTTCGCCTATTCTTATATCTTCTCGCATAAGTTCTAAATTCAAGCCTTTTATAATAGAATTCAGGCTGAAAAAAAGATGTCTGTTAGTTATATCTGCTATAAGTTCCATGCTAATTTTACCTTCATAAGATTTAGCTAAGATGGGAAAGATTGTGATTTTTCCATTTTCCATTGAAACCTTACAACTAATTTCGTTTATTTTGAAATCATTTATTTTTATAAGTTCTGAGCTGCTTCTTGCTTCTAATTTTATACTTTTCAGCTCTTTTATGTATCCTGTAATATTAAAAGCTGTATTAAATTTACCTGCTAAATTTAATTTAGCCAATTCTGGTAGAAATTCTCTGAAATCTTCTATATTTATATACAGATTACCTATAAGATTTAAATTTGGATTGGTTATATCTTCTAATTTACCTTTAACGAGAGCCCTTGATTCTTTTATTGTTGCTTTGAGAGTTTTTATATGTAAATCCTTGTTTAGCAGTTTCAATTCAGTATTTAAATTTAGGTCTAACTTATCTGATGATAGAGTGAGCAGACCTTGCGGGCGATTGAAATTTTTTATATTTGCGTTGAGAATAAAATCATAATTATTATAATTGAGCTTTATATTAGTAAAATTTAAATTATCTTTTTCTAATTTAATTAAACCTGATATTTCACTTAAATTATATGGTAACAATGCCAATTTTAAATTAGCCTCAGGATGTATTAACACCGTGTATTTTGCATTCTTTATATCAGATAATTTTCCTGTAGAATTTAAATCTACATTTAAATTACCTTCAAATCTATTTTCGAAACTTTCCACTAAAAGATTTCCGAATTTTAATTTTCCACTAAATGAAAAACTATCCATTTTATAATTTAGATAAATATTAAATTCAGGTTGAATTAGCACACCAGAGTTGATTTTTAATGGAAATACAGGATAGAAATTTAGGTTAGTCAGGTTTAAATTTTCAGTAGTTATATCAGCATTAATGAATTTTTGTGTCGGATGATACTCCAGTTTACCATTTATTCTGATATAGAATGGGGTTGTAAGCAAAGATTTAATATTAACGTTTATACTCCTTTTTTGAAGGGATGCAAGTTTTGATAATTTCAATCTGATATATTCAAATTTGACTGTTTGCAATGGGTGTATTAGTTTTGGATTATAAATAGTGACACCTTTGAAAGGCAAGTAATGTATTTTACTAATTTTAAGAATAAACGGTGTGTTTTCTTGAATAGTTTTTATTATGTGCGGGAGAACTACATTAGGTAGAAAAATGTAGTTTATATACAATAACCCAGAAGCAACTACAAAGATTAAAGTAATAATTGAAATTAATATAAATTTTTTCATTACAAAAATCTCCCTTCTAATTATTCTACATAATTTTTTGGTGTAATCAACAGTAATCATCAATCATCAATTTTATCCTTGAAATATTTTATCTATTACTCTATATTACTTTAAGAGATGGTTAGCGGTGTGCGGTTTTGGGCTAACGAAAACCGCTAACCGAATAATAGCGCCTGTAGCTCAGCTGGATAGAGCATCTGCCTTTCAAATGGGAGCCTTCATAAGGAAATAAACTTATGAAGTGGATGTGGCTATATGCAAGGACACCCTCGATTAAAATCAGGGCTACTTGCAGGCAACCCCGCCTGAGGCGGGAGAGTCCTCAGAGACTATACGCCGCACACCTGAGATGGTGAAGACATAGTCCAGACCACAACTCCGAATGTTATCGGGGGTCGGTAAAAGCCGAAGTGGTAAGCTAAGCAGAGGGTCCGGGGTTCGAGTCCCTGCAGGCGCGCCAGAAAAAATAAAATGCGGTGGCTATGGTGTAATGGCAGCACGAGAGACTGTGGCTCTCTTAGAGCGGGTTCAAATCCCGTTAGCCACCCCATTTTATTTTAAAATAAAATGGGATTCCTTATATCAAAAAATCAGAATCTGTTTTCGGGATAAATACGAATAAATACCTATCTTCGATTCGGCTTGAACTGTCTTCGGCTGTAGCTGTGTCCTTGCTCTTAATCAAAGGAGCAAATGCTTCTGGCAGGTAGAGAACCAAATTTTCTCCCCACCAACCCGCTGCTTTCGTGTTTTTGTCTTGACATAAAAAGGACAAAATGATATGTTGTCTTCTAAGTTAAGAAAATTCATCAGGTTTCAATTTTTAATCCACTAAAAATATAAATAAAAAGCTATTTCTATCCAGCTTAAATTAACATAGGAGGTGTAGAAAATTATGACCAAAAAAGAGATAGTATCAAAGGTGTCTGAGATTACCGGATTTAAGCAAACCGATGTTAAAAATGTAGTACAAAAGACCTTAGATGTTATAATCGAAAGTTTAGTTATAGGTGAAAAAGTTGAACTTCGAAATTTTGGAATATTCAAGGTTAAATTCAGAAAAGCAAGAATAGGAAGAAATCCGAGAACAGGAGAAACTGTTCCTGTTTCTCCCAGGAAAGTTGCTATTTTCAAGCCAGGGCTTACTATGAAAAAAGAAGTTAAGTGAAAAGCCCAAATTTACCGGGGAAAATGAGTCACATTAGATGTTTACTATCTAACTGAGCCAGCCCTTTACAAAATTCATTCAGAGCTGTTGGTTACGCAGATTTAGGAACGGTTACACAGATACTACAATCGAGGTTTTATCTGTGTGTCTTAAAGACAACGCATTAAATTTTTGTATCTTATACCCTTATAGGGCACAGGTACCCTAAAGGGCACAGGTACCCTAAAGGGCACAGGGAAGAATCAAAAAAAGACTAAATTTTAACATAGTACTGAACGATAATAGGCTATGCTCTCCGACTTATGTTA
>CAYOMG010000028.1:0-9803 GCA_964404995.1 uncultured Planctomycetia bacterium
GTGTTAGTGTTCTGGGAAAAGCATGGCCTTGAGGCTGCATTAGACGCTTTCCCAGCAAAAAGGTCTACTCTTTATCTCTGGAAACAACAATGGGAACAAGGAGGAAAAAGGATAGAATCTCTTAATGAAAAGTCCAGAGCTCCTCAGACAAAGAGAAAACGTATCTGGCCTTATGAAGTTATTCAAGAGATTAAAAGATTAAGAGAAGAACATCCTAATTTGGGTTCTGAAAAGATATATCCTCTGTTAATGGAATTTTGTCAGAATAAAGGTTTTAAATGCCCTGAGACTAGAACAATAGCCAGAATTATTGCAGATGCTCCCGACAAGATGCGTCTATTCCCCAAGAAGATATCTCATTTTGGCAAGATAAAGAAAGCTAACAGACAGAAAGTACTAAGAAAACCCAAAGATTTAAAGCCGGAATACCCAGGACACTTAGTGGCTTTAGATACAATAGAAAAAATAGTTAATGGTATTAGAAGATATGTCATCACTTTTGAAGACATATATACCAGATTCAGCTTTGCCTGGTCTACTAAATCCCATGCCTCAAAAGCAGCTGAAGAATTCTTTGAATTATGCCTTAAAGTATTCCCTTTATCTCTTAATTTTCTTTATGTCCTAACTGATAATGGGTCAGAGTTTAAAAAACACTTCTCTGAAAAATTAAAAAAACTTCATCTTACTCACTATCATACCTATCCCAAAACGCCTCAAATGAATTCCCACATTGAGAGATTCAACAGGACTATACAAGAAGAATTCATTGATTATCATTCTTGCCTTCTAATCAACCCAGACAACTTTAACAGAAAACTCATTGATTATTTAATCTTTTACAACACTAAAAGAGTTCACAAGGCTTTTCAAAACAAACTATCTCCTGTACAATTTATGTTATCAATACAACCAGCGCAACTAACTCTTAAAATGCCTCTGGAGTCCAAAATAGGGTGGCATCATACAAGGGCTTGACAAAGTCTTCAAAATTTGTTAAAAGATAGATAAATGAACTTTTTTGATCTTTGACAATTAAATATTGGAAAGGAGGTGACAGGTCATGAGCAAAGAAAGGAAGAATTGTACTTTGGAAACCAGTTTCTACTTTATCAAGCCACATGGTTTGGTATTTCTTGAAGAAGTCAGATCAATGATCGAGGGTAGTGGCTTAATTGTCTCAGAGAGAAAAAGACTTGTTATGCCACTTTGGGCACTAGAAATCATTTATTCTGACCTACCCAAAAGATACAGGAGCGCAGTTTTTAAACCTTCTGTAGGTGCATTCGTTGAAGTAGGGCTTGTAGTTGGGAAAAATACTATTAATACGCTTCTTCAAATAGCAGGCACAGAACTTGATCCTGTTGATTGTGCTCCAGAAAGTATACGCTTTAAATTCGGTGAGCGAAAGCCACTTATGATCGACGGTGTTAGGTATTATAGAAATATCATCCATCGATCCAAGAACAAATCGGAAGCGAAAAAAGATGTTGAAGTCTTCCGTATGTTATAATACCCAAACAGTAAACTGTTTGGGTATTATTTATTCTCAGGAAACTACACCCAGACCTTTTGATGATTGATATAACTTTTATGGCTGGAGATAATTAATTACCTTTTAGATAGGCTTCAATATTATCTATAACCTTTATACTTAAATTTTCTCTGGCTTCTACGGTTATTCCAGCTATCACATTTTCTGTATATATAAATCCTCCCAAATCACCGAGTTTTTCTTTTATTTCAGGTTGATGATCTCTTATTAAAAAATTATTTTCATTTTCAAGCCATAGCCGGACAGCATCAATATCTTTATAAATGTTTCCTAAGCAAGTATCGACGATAATATTACTATTACCGATTTTTTCTAGTTCATCTTTTCCAATGATCTTAGTATTTCTAGGAACATGTACAGATATGATATCACTTTTTTTAAGCAAATCATTAATAGGCGAATATTGAACTCCGTTCTTCTCCCACTCTATCTTTCTGGATTTACTGTAATATAAAACCTTCATTTTAAACCCTAAAGCTATTCTAGCAACTTGTTTCCCCGTTGCCCCTAGACCAACAATTCCAATTGTTTTTAAACTAAGCTCACTAGGCTCATCTCCCCACATGTGTTTACCGAATCCTCTAAAGAGATTGAGTAGTTGAGCAAAAATATATTCAGCCGTGCTATCATCGCCATAGTCAGCAACATTTTTGATAACGATATTGTATCTTCTTACTGCTTCTAAATCAATATTTGCCAAACTTGTTCCGCAAATTCCAATGTATTTAAGATTCGGGGTATGTTTTAAAATTGAAGCGTTTATTGTTGAATGCCAATTACCCAAGGCTGCGTCAGCATTATTAATTCTTTGATAAATTTCCGTTTCATCTTCTGTGTCAAATTCAGGATAAATAACACGCTCATTTGAATAATGTTGAATTTTTTCTTTCGCTTCCTCGGCAATCTTAATCGTATCGATAATGGCTATTTTATTGAATTTTTTCATACTCGGTTTTATTATTATATTTTTTCTAGGAGCAATACACCACATAGTCCTATAGATTGCTTAGGCTGTTACAATTTCAAACCTCTCGTATACCTTTAACATTCTACTTAGGACTTCATCCGCGGTTTGTCCAGTGACTTGGACCCAGCCAGCACAACTTGTGTATTGTCTTTTTGGCTCGATAACATCTCCCACCTTACACGTAACACTGCCATCAATTACTCCAGCAAGGCCACTTAGTTCCTTATAGGAAGAAATTTGAGTGACGACTCCATTGGTCAGTGGTAGAAACATATCACCGACGCATTGTCGGCCATTTAACGGAAGCGGTTGTATTTTTCTTCCAACCATAATGTCGATTAATAAAGAACAGACATCTACTCCAAAAGCTAGGCTTTGATTTGACAACATGTGTTCCCCAGCAGTTCGCCATGCAAATTCGCAGATTGTAGGTTGTCCATGAAGATCAACAAAGACCTCGATTTGTATATATCCATTTTTCAGGCCGAGCTCACTAACTATGTTTTGAGTTATTTTTCCTCCATCGAATCTAATATTCTTCGGATGTTCTGCAACTGTGATCTGAGCAAACTTTTCTTTCTTCTCGGCAAAGCTGAGATTGGTGTATGGAAGCCATGTAAGAAAAGTTCCCACAACCCTACAATCCTGCACTAGAGAATCAAAACTCCATATCAAGTATGGACAATACGTTTCAGCGATGAATCGCCCTGTAGAATAATCAAGTCGAAGGGCCTCTAACTGATCCCTGCTTTTAATCTTGTACACCTCCTTTGACGAGAGTCCCCTGCGCCACTTAACGATAAAAGGAAAACCCCCATGTTTTTCGGCGAATTCCAGTGCATTATCAACGGAAGTCAGTTCTTGATAAAACACTGTTCGGTATCCAAGTTCTTGCAGTTTATCTTTCATTACTGCTTTATCTCTTACGCAGCGGGCTTGATACTCATTCAACGCACCTGGAAGTTTAAGTAGCGAGGCAAATTTCTGAATCAGCTCCTGGTTATATTCAGAGTCATTATAGAAATAATCAACTACAATTCCACTTTTATTACAGAATATTTTAAACTTCTCAACTTCATGTTCTACGGACTCTGCTTTGTCGAAAACAAAACAAGGGATGTTGGAGGTTAGATTGAGGTGAGTTAGATTGAGGTGAGTTTGATTAAAGAACATGTTTTGCTTAAATCTTATTAAGACTAAGCTAATAGTTCTGTTTGACACAACACTCCTTGAGAGCGTATTTTCATACTCCTCTACAAAAAGAAGTGTCGGTTTATTAATATTGAATTCATCCTTCATAAAATAATATTTTTATCTTTGTAAAGAGGGGAATAGCTCTAGTAGCTTTGCAGTAACATCTTCCAATTGATTATCAAAAAGAAGGTAACCTTTTAGATCTTTAAATGTAATCCATTTAAAATCTCGTATTTCATCAGGTTGCAATATTATCTCATCGTCACTTCCAGTAAAATAAAACCCAAAAAAGAATCTCTCCATCCCATCATATTCAATTTCACCTCTTGCAAGTTTTTTAGTTTTAAATACGAGTCTAAGCGGTTCCTTACATAAGCCAGCAAGATCAAGTGATTCCCTGGAAATACCTAACTCTTCGTTAATTTCTCTATAAACCGCATCCTTTAAGGTCTCACCCTCTTCTATTCCACCTCCCGGTATAGCATAAAATTTAGTTTCGAATGATTGTAGATTTACTAATAAAAGCTCTTGATTCTCATTTACAATCAAGGCGGAAACTCCCTTTCTAAACAGTTTTTTTTTCTCTTCAAAATAATCTGCTAATTCATTTTTTATTTTTTTTGTGTTCTCGTTCATATAATTTATAATGTTAATTAGTAATCTTTTTCAACTGTGTGCAAAATATCAATAAGTTCCGCTAAACTTTTTTTGTGTTAGGTTAATTCTATTCTATAACACATTGAAATATATTATTGGGTAAAGTTTAATTTTTCGGACCAAAAATGTTGATAAATAACTTAATGGTTAGTAATGAAAAATCAATGATATATTAGATTTTAGCTTAATTTCCGGCTTAAATAAGTAATAATTAGAAAAAGAATAACTAATTTTTGTCAAAGATTTAAGATGTGTTTTTCTATCTCTTAAGTAATTTGCGAAATCTTGACTTGAAACACTTTGGACGCTTAATTCGCACGCTTTTCATAAAAATGATATTATTTTTGGTCCGATTTTCAAACTTTACCCTATTATTTGATAGTATTTAACTTAATAAATTCATGTTCTGCTAAAACTTCTAATTGATCTGTCTATTTCTCCAAGAGCTATATTTAAATCATATAAAAAGTTATGTCCGCAAAACTTAAACCCTGACACGCTTCCGCCAAATTTATTTTCACCCTCAAAGAATCCGCTATGCCTAGATGTGTCCAGCATAAGTCCTCTCCAGATAAAGTTATTATTTTTTCTCATTTAAGTATTTTAGCATTTTTATTATTAAATATGGAATGGCGTATCACATATTTCCACCAAACATTTTTCAAGAATATCTTCTGGTAAGTTTCTAAAAAACAAATCAGGGTCAATGAGTTCAATTTCCATAATTTCATAGATTTGATTATGTTTTACAAAATCTATTCTGCAGATTTTTGGTAAACACTCAAATTTTTTAATGAAAAATTTTAATATTAATTTTGTTTGATCTATAATTTTCCGAGGAATTTCTTGTACATCGACATATTCTGGATCTTTTTTTTCTGTAAAAATTCCCGGGAATCTTTTAATAGCATATTTTATTTCTCCTTTAATAAGAACCACTGAGATTTCACCGTCTGCAATCTCTGATCTAAATGGTTGGATTATAAAATTCAGTTCATTATGTTTTAGTAGCCAAGAAAGGTCATTTTTGCTTGGATTAATTTTATCATAGATAAAAGTTGCATAGCCACTTGCAGAAACCGCTGGTTTTATTACGAATTTAATATTTGTATCGTTTTTTACTACCAATAATATTATTTCTTCAATAGCATATACGGAGTTGGCCTTTTGGATGTTTAATTTATATGTTGGAACAATTCTAGATAAATTAATTTCTGATAAATATATACTTTTGTCTATGTTCCAAAAAATATACTGATAGTCGTTTATTAGTTTAATCCCTTTCTTTTTAAGAGTAGATATTTGATCTAAAAAAGTCTCGTAATCCAAATTATAACCCCAAATACTTTTTAAAATTACTACATCAAAGGGTTTTGAGATCTTTGCGATGTTTTTCAGAGTAACGATTTCACAAGAAAATCCTTTATTTCTATAGGTATCGCGCATATAAACGTCTTCTTGGATTTTTCCTACATACTTTTCTGATGAGGCAATATATATATTCATATTAATAATTCTATGGATGATTTGAGGCGTAAAAAAGATTTCAATATATCTTCATATTTATCAAATGAGATAGTTACCCTTGCAATAAGTTGACTCTGGTTAGGCCAACAAAATGCTTTACCAGGCAATAATTTAATATTACCTGATGTATATAAAAATTTTAACAAAGTTGCATCATCAATTATCTTAAATTCTTTATAAGATTTTCCAAGTAATTTACTTAAATCCAAGAGTATAAAAAATCCCGAATCTGGTTCAAGTACTATGTTAACACCTCTGATGCCACTCATAGATTTTTTAATATCAAAAATAAGTTTGTTGTTTTGAATGATCTTGTTGAGTAGTATTCTTTCTTCTTTGTTAATTTTATCAGCTCCTATAATAATAGCTTTTGCAAAGACATACCTTTCATAATATTTCCTGGTAATATTGGTAAGATATTTCTCTCTTTCTATATGAGCATTATCCCCCATTAAGAAAACTGCACTCATAGCGGCCGACTGTAATAAAGACAATGAGTCCAAACTCTGAAATATTTTATCTCTTATCAGAGAAATAATCGTCTCATTAGCGATAATCATACCTGATCTTAAGCCAGCTAATCCATAAGATTTAGAAAGAGAATACAGTGTTATTGTATTATCAAAATGCCCCTTTAAACCACAAATAGGCAGTGCCGTAGAATTTCTGTCGAATTCTAGACCAGAATAAGCCAAATCATCGATAATAAATACACCAGCCTCATTGCAAATATTAGAAATTTCCAACAACAACGATCTGTCCTTTTTACTGTACACAATACCTGTTGGATTGTGTGGATTTAAATTAACAAAGGCAGAAACTCTTGGTGGTATATCAGAGCGTCTGAAAACATATTTTCCCCGATTTATATCATAATCTCGCTTAAGTTCATTGTTTGTATTAAAAATAAGTTGCTTAAGTTCTTTCGGGTTAATTTTCCAATCATTAAGACTTGTAAGTGGTAAAAGTCTAACTTCGCCTCCAACCCTCTCCGGTATAAAGGCAAAAAGTCCATAATTTGGGGCCGTCATAATGACTACATCCCCATAATCTAGTATTGCTTCCATAACAAAGGTGAAAGCTTGTGTACTTGAGTGGGTAAAAATAATATTATTCTCAGTAATTTCTAAATCATGAGAAACTTTAAAGTATTTCATGATGGGCACTTTGTCTTCGCTATATTCCGCGGCTAATTGATAGTCAGAAAGTATTCTATTTTTCAAGGCATATTTTATGCTCGTAATGCACCTACTAAAAGGCTTAAAACGCGCAGGGCTTCCAACTCCCAATCTTACCTTATCCACAACAGGAGCTTTTAAGCCTTTTATAAGAAGGTTTGTGGAAAGACTGTACTCATCATACACCTTAGCCGCATCTTGTATTTCAGTAGATTTCCAAGAGTTCAAAAGTGTGTTACCTAAATGAGGTAGTCCGCCATAAAGTGATCTATTAATCTGGTTAGATGGATACATCTGTACTACAGATCGTATGGATTTGGGAAGATTTTTATTTCTTATAACTTTTTGTTTATTATTATAAACCACCATATATACACCGGTATACCATAAGTCTTTAATATAGTCTACAGCCCATTACCACAATTATTGTTATTGTTATTAATATTCTTTATTGGATAGTTTTCTACAAGGTTCTTTTATTCTTCGGAGAATTTTTGTAGATATAGAACTAAAATAAATTCTGCCCCACTAGTAATAAATACCTTTATTTATATCGCTATTTTATAATTAAATTCGGGGCAAGGTGTAGTTCTTCAAAAGTTAATTCACACTTAATAGTTGGCTCATCCATCAGACATAACACAGCGTTTGCAATATCCACTTTTGTTGGATAGTAAGATTCAGTGAGTATAGTTGAGGTTGGGACCGGAACATCGGGACAGGAAAGTGAGACTGGGGCATTCTTCAAATGTAGCAACTGCTGCTTCACGACATTCGCGATAACATCCGAGCCAATACTAAGGGCGTGATTGGTGGTATCAATTGTGATAAGTCGGCCAGTTTTTTTTACTGATTTTAAAACAGTTTCATAATCTATCGGATTTATAGAAACAAGATCTATAAGTTCTGCGTCAACATGGCCACTGATCAACTCTAAAGCTTCATATGCTGCAATCAAACCATCCCCATAAGAAACAATTGTAATATCCGCGCCCTTTTTCACTACAACAGCTTTGTCGAGTGGCTCATCATATAGTTCGGTTGGCACATCTTGTCTCAGAGAGAAAAGCCAGCGCGGTTCCAATATAACTACGGGGTTTTTGTCACGGACTGCAGAGATAAGTAAACCCTTCGCCATACGCGGAGTAGAGGGAATTACAACCTTAAGACCAAGTGTGTTGCCAAAGAGCGAATAGAATGCTTGTGTGTGCTGCGGCCCCTGGCCCCACTGTCGACCAATATTGATCCTAAATACAACAGGAACCGAATGTCCACCGCCAAACATATAATTCCACTTCGCCGCCTGCGTAAATATCTGGTCAGCCGCAAAGAGTGCAAACTCAACCCTACCGTGGTGCACAATAGGATGAAGGCCTGTTATAGCTGCGCCGACAGCCATCCCCGTTACTGCATTTTCTGATTGTGGCGTTTCAATTATCCGGCAAGGATATTTTTCCTTAAGCCCAGCTGTTGTTCCGTCTGCACCGTTTTTATATGAGACTTCTAGCCCCATAACAACAACGTCCTGATCCGCCTCCATTATTTGGTCAGTGGCTTCTTTAATTGCTTCAGTGTATGTGATAATCCTATTAGACATAGAGGTTGGTATATAAGCTTTCTTTCTTTGGAAAAGGTGCCTTCTTAGCAAACATAATAGCGTTGGTAATAGTTTTTTTAATATCATCTTCCGCAGCAGTAATTTCACCTTCTGAGACTCCTGAAGCGAGAATTTCTCGTCTCATCTTTACTACTGAATCTTTCTCCTTTCGCCGTTCCGATGTATCATCTTCACGAGTTTCTTCCTCAAAGGTTGGCCCACTGTGTGCAAGGTGACGGTAGGTCATACACTCAATAAGAGCAGGTTTGCCTGCGCGCACTTCGGTGATAAGCTCTCTGATTTTTACTGCCACGTCTAAATAATCATTCCCATCGGCTCTTATATATCGTACTCCAAATCCAGTAACGATTTTTTCAGTATTATGGGCTGTAGATCGCCGTTCCCAAAGACGCGTGTTAATAGACCGGAGATTATTTTCAAGAACGATGAATAACGGCAGCTTAAAAAGTGCCGCTAGATTCATAGATTCGTAGACGCCTCCTTCCTCAAATGCACCATCACCTATGAACACGACTGTTACTGTACCACTCTTGTGGTACTTTTGTTCAAATGCGCTACCACAGGAAAGTGGCACAGCACTTGAGAGAATTGGCGTCGACCCAATAAAATTAACCGATGTATCAATCAGGTGCATTGATCCACCCTTGCCATGCGACGAACCATATTCCTTTCCAAACAATTCACAGACCATCTTCTTAAGATTTCCTCCTTTGGCCAGATAATGTCCGTGTGATCGATGATTGCCCATCACACGGTCATCTTTATTCAATGCATCACAGACACCCACCGCTATCGCTTCCTGGCCAACATAGAAATGAACGAGGCTCATTATCTTATTCTTAAGGTAATGAGCAGCTATTTGTTCTTCTGTTTTCCTAATAAGGAACATTTTCTTATAGGAGTCTAATAACATCAATTTAATTTTATTGAAAATAGAACTTTTGTCAATCAATTATTTCCTAAGTTCAAGAATTAATTGCAACACCTATCATACAGAAAAAATCTAGAAATTCTGATATTGTTAGGTTATAATTAATCTTTGAATTACGAAATGTCAAACCAAAGTAGAAATTTCATACCTTGACCAATTTAGAAATTTCATACCTA
>CAYOMG010000029.1:0-9720 GCA_964404995.1 uncultured Planctomycetia bacterium
ATATTATTAGAGAAGCCTGTAAATTCTACATATCGTTCTAATCCCAACCTTCTAACCAATAATTCCAATTCTCTTTTATATTCTTTTTTATCTGGATTTGCACTTCCAACAATTAAAATTTTACATTTTGGTAAGCGTCTTACTACCGAAACAGATGCTTTTAGAAAATCTGGGTGACCTTTAGAAGAAGACAATCTTCCTATTACTCCAATAGTATATTCAGATTTATCAACATTCCTGCACTCTCTATATTTAAACTCTTCTAAATCTACACCACGGGGGATTACCCTTATCCTTTCTGCTGGGACTCCAAAATCTTTCATCATATGTTTTGCTATCACACTACTTGGAACAATTACTACCTTCCCCCATCCCATTATTCGACTTATTATATGAGTTGAATAATACCCATGACAGGTGGTGATAAATGAAATCCCTGGAGGGTCTTTATAATGGGGACCTGATACAGCATATCTCCTATAACCAAAATAAGATATAATAGCAGGAACTCTTGAGCGGGCATGTATAATATCTATATTTTCTCTCTGGATTATCTTTTCCACCTTAGGTATTAATTTCAATATAGTAAAAAGAGATTTTTTATGAACTGGAAGTGTGTAATGTTTCATACTATTTTCCAGAAGCTTTTTAACTAATCTCCCACCATTGGAAATAACTACTGCCTTATGCCCTAACTTGACTAATCTTATAGCCAGATCTACTGTTCCTCTTTCTACGCCACCCTCATTTAACTCTGGCAAAATTTGTAAGATATTCATTTTAATTACGGATTAAACGGATTTTTAAATACTCTGAAAATACAACCCTTACAATTTCCTCTGTTATATTAACTTCCCAACTGCCTTATTAATTATTTCTCTATCGTTTAGTTTTTTAATTAGTCTTTTCTCTATCCAAATTTTTTTTATTATCATAGTGAACTTTTCTGGAGAAATCAAAGTTATATAGTCACTCTCAGCTAAATTTTGCAAAAATACTTTATGCTTATTTAACTTGTTACTTGTTATTTGCTTGCCCCGCACAAGCAAAGTGAGTTTACGGAGATACCTGCGACTTGATTTCTTTTCCAGTTCAAATACTATTACTCTCTTACCAGATGAGGCTGCTTCTGAGACCATAGAGATACTTTCACCTGAAGCTACTATTATATCACTTAATCCTAATATTCCAGGCACGACTTCTTCTATATTTTTTTCATTAGCAATTACTAACAATTTACATCTTGGCTCATTCTGCAACCTTTTTTTTATTAAATTATCTATCTCTTTAGATGTCCTGCGAGAAGTGGTAACTAACAAATCTGCATCTAATTCCTCAGCTACTTTTAATATCTGTGTTAATACTGTATCCGTCAGCTCTTTGGTTAATAAATAATTTTTTGTATCACCACCAATAAGCACACCGATTTTTAATTTTTCATCTTGTAGCCTGCAGCCTGCAGCTTGTAGCGTTTCTATACCATCTTGCATATACTCTTCATTAATCATATTTAATGCCGCTTGAGTGATAACGGTATTATACCCAGGCCTTACCCTGTCATGTGCAGGGACAACGGCTAAATCAAATTTCCCTATTAAAAACTTTCCTGGATTCATTAAAACTATTGATTTAGCATTATTTTCTTCACGCATAAATAGATTTAAACCTGCAACTGAAGCACCGCAAGAGATTATTATATCAGCATAAGTTTTTATTAAATTACTAAAAGTTACCTTATCCAGCGCAAAT
This sequence comes from uncultured Planctomycetia bacterium, assembly GCA_964404995.1. Lineage (GTDB taxonomy): Bacteria > Omnitrophota > Gorgyraeia > M55B152 > CAYOMG01 > CAYOMG01. The sequence goes on from CAYOMG010000029.1 coordinate 1,750, forward strand.
TTTACGCAACGCATACCTCCTTGACAATTTAAAAAAGAGCCGAAGTTTAAAAATAGTTTATGAATGAAGCTTTTATATTTTACATCTACTATTTTTACCCGTATTTCTGCTAACTTTCCGAATTTATTTTCAAGAGCTTTCCTTATAGATTCTACTACAGCTCTTGCTTGATTTAAGTGTCCTGGTTTCCCATCGTTCAGGATTAAAATATTTCTTAACGGAGTTGATTTCCATCTTTTATGAAGCCAGAGCCATTGTGATGGGTATTTTTCTATATACTTTTCAAGTACCCTATTAAATTTTTGAAGATTTACCCCATCAGAAAACCTCATCTTTTTGGCAGGCTCAAGTTTTCTAACGAAGTCTACCTGCGACTCTTCCACTACATCTGCTTCTAATTCTAAAGGTTCTTCCATAACCATCTTATGATACGGACCAGTCTTTCGTATTATAAAAACAGGGATAATGTCTGCCCCTGTCTTTGAAGCTATAGAAATAAGGCCTCGAGGTGTTGAGGTGGGTCTATTAAAAAAATCTACATATATTCCACCTCGTCCAGCATCCTGGTCAACCAAGATACCAACTATCTGATTATTCCTTAGTGAATGAATAATTTCTCTGATTTGAATTCCCTTATGAACAACTTTACAACCTTTAGCTTCTCTATATCTATTTAGCATACGATTTAATTGTGGATGTTTTTGTTCTCGTGCTAATACCTTCATAGGATAGCCTATCATAGCTTCAACTAATGCTAATAATTCCCAGTTTCCAAAATGCGCAGTGACTAAAATTACACCTTTCCCTTTAGATATCGCTTTATCCATATTTTCTTTTCCTTCTATTTCTATATATTCTTTTATATACTCCTGACTTAATTTTGGTATCCTTAAAATTTCAACAATAGTTAAGGCAAGATTTAGGAAACAGTTTTTATTTATTCTTTTTATTTCCTGAGGTGAGAACTTTTTCGAAAAAGCAGCTTTTAGATTAGAGTAAGCTATTCTCCTTCTTTTGTTATAAAAAATATACATTAAAAACCCGAGGGTTTTTCCTATATACAACGAAAAATATAAAGGAAATAATCTGAAAAAGTAAGCTGTTAAATTAACCAAAAAATAAATTATGTAATTTTTCATTTAGGATATTTTCGCCTTTTAATATATCAAACTGTACAGATAGATAGACTAAATCTAAAAATTCATTATCTTCAATTTCTGGCAGGCGTACTTTATCTTTCTGTGTCGTAACTACTATTCTTACATCCTTCCTTTTGCACTCGCTAAAAACCTTGTCTATCGCACACTGAGTATAATTATAATGGTCTGGAAATCTATAAACAATCTTTATGCGAGCTTTCAGTTCTTCCAATATCCACTCAAAATAATAAGGGCTACCTACTCCAGAGAGTGCACATATCTTCATCTCTGAAATAAAAGATAGTGGTAATTTTTTTCTATCTTTAATAGTGTAGAAACAAACAGGTTTGTGTACAGCCTTCAAAATTTCTGCTTTTGGGTTTATGTTATTAAGTATATTAATTAACTTATCTAAATTATCTTCTCCCATATCAGCTTTAGTTAAAATGTAAGTAGACGCTCTTCTCAAATTATGCATTGGCTCTCTTAAAATGCCACGGGGTAGAAGTTTTTTGTTGCCAAACGGGTTAATAGAATCTACCACCACTATATCTAAATCCCTTTTTAATCTTCTGAATTGAAAGCCATCATCTAAAACCAGGCCATCAACATCAAAATTTTTAATAGCCAACTCCCCAGTTTTAACTCTATCTCTCCCTATTAAAACAGGCACTCCGGAAAGATTTTCCCTCAAAACTACCGCTTCGTCACCTGCCTTCTCTAAAGAATCTGCATCCCAGCTTTCAGCACTACCGCCATATCCCCTTATTAAGACTGCAGACTTTATGCCAATATTTTTCAATTTCCTAATTAGCATTTCCACCATAGGTGTTTTTCCAACTCCACCTACTGTAATATTACCCACACTTATTATTTTACAATCTAATTTATAAGACTTGAATATTCCAAATCTATACCCTTTTATTACCAAAACCAATCCAACTGCATATATATAGGATAATATTCTAAGGATAAATTTAACAGGTAAGAAAATAAACCTTTTTTCCTCATCTGTAACTAATCTATATAATAGGGATTTATAATTATTTATCATTATTTATGCCCGTTCAGGGGGTGGGATTTTAGGAATTTTTCTACTAAATCTACAGTTTTGGATGTAGCTCCTCTATTTCTATTTACTAACTTGTAAGCTCTTTCTCCTAATAAAACACCTTCTTTAGGATTTTCTAAGATATGATTTAAAGAAAAGCAAAGTTCATCTTTATCTTTGACTAAAATAGCCGCTTTATTTTCTATAAACATCTCTGTTATATCCTGGAAGTTAAATGTATAAGGTCCAAATATTATAGGCTTTTTGAAAATTGCAGGTTCTATAATATTGTGCCCACCCTTAGGTGCCAAACTACCCCCTACAAATACAACCCGAGCTAAACTATAGATATCTCTTAGCTTGCCCATAGTATCCAATATATATATGGGCTTCGGGCTTCGGGCTTCGGGCTTCGGGCTTTTATTGATTTGGGATACCCTAACTGATTCAAAGCCGAATCTTGCAACAAGTTTTTCTATCTCAGCAACTCTTTCAATATGTCTTGGTGCAATTAATAATCTTAAACCTGGGAATTTTCTGAACAATTTTTTATACACTTGAATAATAAATTCTTCCTCCGGTGGATGAGTGCTCCCTGCTACAAAAAGTTGTGCTTCATTAAATAATTTTAAATCTTGCTTCTCAATTTTTGATTCTTCCTTTTTAGAAAATTGATCAAATTTAATATTACCTGATACCCCAATCTTACTATCTGAAATGCCTAACGATTTTATTCTATAAGTATACTCTTTAGATTGCATATAAAAATAATCTATTTTACTCAACACGGGTTTTATAAAATATTTTACTTTTTTAAACTTCCTAAATGATGAGGAAGACATTTTTCCATTAACAACTATTATAGGTATATTTTTTTTATTCAAATGACATATCAAATTTGGCCATATTTCAGACTCGACAGATATAAATATTATTGGCTTTACTTTACTTATTATCTTTTTTACTATTAAACTGAAATCTAACGGAAATAGAATAATGTAATCTTGTAGAGTTAGAAATTTTTTTGCCACACCAAAACCAGTTTTGGTTGTAGTAGAATATAGAATTTTTGTGTCTTTAAATTTATTTTTTAATTCTGTACCTAAAATATTCGCTACTTGTATTTCACCTACACTTACTCCATGTATCCATATATTTTTGGACTCATCAAGCCTCTGGGTAAACTCTTCGGGGAAAAATCCTAATCGTTGAACAAATTCTTTATTGATTTTTCTTTTTATAAGATAATATGGCAAAAAGTAAAATATCGTAAAAAGAAGAAATATTAAATCATAGAAGATATACATAGCATTCTACACATTTCAGAAGCCAGATATCAGAAGTCAGAAGTTTCAAGCTGCAAGACATAAGTTGCAGACCTCAAGAGTCAAAGCTTGAAGCTTGAATCCTGCAGCCTGAAGCTTGAGACTTGTAGCTTGTGGCCTGAAGCCTGAAGCCTGTCCTCTGTCATCTGTCCTGCTTCACTACAGGATTAATAAAAGACTACTTTTTAACGAAATAATCAAGATACAAGTTACAATAACCAAACAATGACCAATAACCAGTTTACCAATGACCAAACAGAATAAAGCAGTTATGAAAAATTTGATTATTGGTTATTGGAATTTGTTTGTATCTTGTTTCTTGGTTATTTCTATCTATTACTAATTTTGTCGCCCTAATTGTGAAAAATACACTGCCGACAGATGTCTTCTGTCTTCTGTCTTCTGTCTTCTGAGACTATGCTCTTGGATGTGTTTTATCATAAACTAATCTTAGATGTTGAGTTGTAACATGAGTATAAATCTGAGTAGTAGAAAGATTGATGTGTCCCAACAGCTCCTGTACAGATCGCATATCTGCACCTCTTTCTAATAAATGAGTGGCAAAAGTATGTCTTAAGGTATGGGGTGAAATGTTTTGTTTCCTGCAAGTTGCATTTATATATTTATCCACAATATTCTGTATGCTTCTTTTTCCTAATCTAGTCCCTTCTCTATTCAAAAATAGAGCTTTATTAGATAGTTTTTTTTCTTCCCTTCCTGAAAGATATGTTCTAATAGTCTGTAATGCCCTATCCCCTATAGGAACTAATCTTTCTTTCTTTCCTTTACCATATACTTTTATTACACCTCCTATAAAATCAATATCTGTAATATCCAATCCTACCAATTCCATCAATCTAATACCGGTACTATAAAAAGTTTCAAGTATAGCTTTATCCCTTAATCCAGTGAAATCATACCCCGGAGCATTTAGCAATTGATTGACTTCATCTATAGTTAAAAAAATCGGGAGTTTTTTATCTAACTTTAGTGTTGTTATAACAGCTATAGGATTATTTTTTAAGTGTCCTTCACGGAGCAAAAATTTAAAAAAACTTCTGAGTGTAGAAAGTTTTCTTGCTATGCTCACTTTCCTTAAGTTTCGCAATCTAAGGTGAGCTAAAAATCTCCTTATCTCCAAATAATCTATATTCTCAATTTTTTTATCTTTGAAAAATAAAACAAAATCCTTCAAATCTATAGAATAATTTTTTATGGTGTTCATTGGAGCATCCTTTTCTATCTTAAGATATCTTATGAATTTCTCAATATAACGCAGCATTATTCTTCATTATCTGGAAGTTTATTAGTAATATATCTACACTTAGGGTAGTTACTACAACCATAAAAGGTCCTACCGGATTTAGATCTTCTTTCTACCAGTAATCCTGAGCAACCATTTGTAGGGCATTTTATGCCTGTGCTTATTGGCTTTGCAAATTTACAATCTGGAAATCCAGAACAACTTAAAAATCTTCCTCTCCTACCCCATTTTATAATCATCACCTTCTCGCATTCAGGACAATTCTCCGAAGTAGATATTACTTTCTTTTTTATATTTTCCATATCCTTCATTGCCTGATCTAAATTTTGCTTGAATGGCAAATAAAACCCCTCTATTACTTTTACCCAATCCATCTTACCTTCTTCTATGTTATCTAATTCATTTTCCATTTCGGCAGTAAATTTTACATTCAGGATACGTGGGAAATGTTGAATTAAAAGTTCACATACAACTATCCCTAATTCTGTAGGGTAGAGATATCCTTTTTCTTTTCTAATATAGTCCCTTTCTATAATATTGCGTATAGTAGGAGCGTAAGTACTCGGCCTACCAACGCCACATGCTTCCAGGCTTTTAACTAAACTGCCATCGGAGTATCTTGCAGGTGGTTTAGTAAAATGCTGACTTGGAATTAGATTTAATAATAGAAGTAATTCTTTCTCTTCTAACCTGGGTAAAGTCTGATATCTATCTTTTTCTTTCTCATATTCATAAAGAGATAAAAACCCAGGAAACAACAAATTTAATCCCCTTGTTTTAAAAAGAAAAACTCTTGCTGAGGAGGAGGTTCTGGACTCTTCTTCGGGCTCTGCTTTAATAACCACTATAGTTGATAAATGCACAGCTGGCTTCATCTGCGAAGCTAAGAACTTATTCCATATCAGCTTATATAATTTGTATTGGTCTGAAGTTACAAATTCTTTTATTTTATCTGGCTTTCTTTCTATATCCGTAGGACGAATCGCCTCATGTGCCTCTTGTGCACTTTTCTTAGACTTATATATTTGAGGATTCTCTGGCAAGTAGTCTTTACCAAAATCTTTAACTATAAATTCTCTTGCCTGATTAACCGTTGAGGTAGAAACTCTTACTGAATCTGTCCTCATATATGTAATAAGACCCGTAGTTTCTCCTCCACCTATGTTAAGTCCTTCATAAAGCTGTTGAGCTATTTGCATAGTCTTTTGCGCAGAGAATCTGTAACTATTAAAAGCTTCTTGTTGGAGCTTAGAAGTAGTGAATGGCGACTGAGGGTATCTTTTTTGCTCTTTTATCTCTATTTTAGTAACTAAAAATCGCCCGTTTTTTAGTTCATTAACAATATTTTCTGCTTCCTGTTTATTTTTAATTTCGCACTTTTTATCATTAATTTTTTCTAATTTAGCTTTAAATGAACTCTCTCCATTTTCAACCTGTTTTTTTAGTTCTGCTTCAACTTCCCAGTATTCTTGAGATTGGAATCTTTTTATCTTTTTCTCTCTTTCTACTATTAATCTTAAAGCTATAGATTGAACTCTTCCAGCACTAAGACCTCTTCCTACCTTCTTCCAAAGTAAAGGACTTAATGAATATCCTACTATTCTATCTAAAACTCTCCTTGCAGTCTGTGCATTTACTTTATCTTTATCTATATCACCAGGATTTTTAAAAGCTGCCTTAACAATATCTTTTGTAATCTCATTAAAAGTAACTCGGTAGATCGCCCTCCCATTACTCAGGATATTCTTAAGATGCCAGCTTATAGCTTCTCCTTCTCTATCTGAATCTGTAGCTATATAAATTTTGGTTTTATCCTCTGCCTCCTTCTTGATAAGTCTTACTGTCTTCCTTTTACTAGGAATTATCACATAGGTAGGCTTAAAATCATTCTCAATATCTATTCCCATAGATTTTTTGGGTAAATCCATAATATGTCCCATTGAAGAACATACTTCAAATCTCTCACCTAAAAATTTATTAATTGTTTTTACTTTAGCTGGAGACTCAACTATAACTAATGACTTATCCATATTTTACTCCTATTCGCGTAAAAAGAAATACACTTCGCTCATTGCGTTACATATAAAACTCTTCTATTAGTGCTTAACAAACATTTTCCCTGGAAGTTCCTTAATAAACCCTTTAATCTGTAATCTTACTAAGATACCTGATACTTTATTAACCGGTATCCTGCTTACCCGAGAAAGTTCATCTATATGTTTAGGTTCATCTGTCAATAGTTTAAATATCACCTGTTCCCCTTCTTCTAATTTAGATGATTTTATACTATCATTTTTATCTTGTCTAATCAAATTAGACTTCAATTCAATTTTTAACTCTTCAATTATGTCATCTACAGTGGCTACAAGTTTAGCTCCCTGCCTTATTAAATTGTGAGTTCCAAGAGAGGTAACCGAACGGACTTTCCCTGGCACAGCAAATACTTCTCTTCCTTGTTCTAAAGCCATATCAGCAGTAATAAGTGCACCACTTCTTTTAGCTGCCTCTACTATAACCACTCCAAGGGATAGTCCACTTATAATACGATTTCTCTGGGGGAAATTTTGTCTGTGTGGAGAAGTTTTTATTGGAAACTCTGATATCAGTGCTCCACTCTCAGAGATTTTCTCTGAAAGCTCTCTATTCTCAGAAGGATATATATTAGCTAAGCCACTTCCCAATACTGCTATAGTCCTCCCACCTGCCTTAAGCGTCCCTTTGTGCGAAGCAGTATCTATACCTCTTGCCATACCAGAAACAATAGTTACCCCTCTTGATGAAAGTTTATAGGCCAAATCTTCCGCAGTTGATAATCCATAATAAGTTGCTCTGCGTGAGCCCACTATTGCTATTGCATTCTTATCTTCTGGTAATAAATTGCCTTTTACATACAGGACTATCGGTGGATCGTAGATCTGTTTTAAATTTGGAGGATATCTACTATCAAATAAGGTTACTATTTTTATATTATATTTCCTAATTAGTTTAAGCTCCTCTTCAAAGTCAGTTTTGGACACTTTAACGATGCCTTCAGCAATAGCTGCTCCAATTCCAGCTACCCTTATCAGTTCATTCCTTGAGGCAGAAAGTATCTTATGAGCTGTGCCAAAATAATCCAGAAGCGCCTTAATCTTAATGCTTCCTATATCTTGAACCATATTAAGCTGTAAAAGAGATTCTGATTCATTCATA
>CAYOMG010000030.1:0-1770 GCA_964404995.1 uncultured Planctomycetia bacterium
CTTTGCTCGCTCCGTAAGTCTGGGCTTCATTTAGAATTCTAAACCGTGCTTTCTGCAACTTTCTGCGAAAGCTTTTATTCTACCATGATAAGGATAGCCACTCCTGTCAAAAACAACTTTCTTTATACCCTTCTCTACTGCTTCCTGTGCCAAAATTTCTCCAAGCAATAATGCTTTTTGAGTTTTATTCGCTTTATTTAAAGAATTATTTCTTATCCTTTTATCTAAAGTAGATACAAGAAGCAAGGTTTTCGCTTGTACGTCATTTATAATTTGCGCATATGTATTTTTTAAACTTTTATGGACACTCAGCCGTGGCCTTTGATAGGTTCCAATTACTTTTTTCCTTATTCTCTTCTTCCTCTTCTGTCTCTTCCTGTCTATATCTTTCATATTCAATGAGCACATAACTTAGCGAGCGCAAGCGAAGCCAAGTTATAAGTGCGAATTGAACCCCTCACCCAGCTTCTCTAAAATCCCACTAATAAAATTGCTGGGTGAGGGGTAAATTCAGACAAAGAACTTATGTTCACTCCCTTCGGTCGCTCCATAAGTTCTGTCTTCATTTACGCAACTTGTTTGCCAGTTTTACGTCGAATCATCTCTCCTTGATATCTAACTCCTTTACCCTTATAAACTTCAGGTTTATAAAACGAACGTATTACTGCCGCCACTTCACCCACTTCAGCTTTATCAATGCCCTCTATTATTATTTTATTATCTTGAGTCGTCTTTACATTTACATTTTCTGGAATATTATACTTAATAGGATGAGAATATCCTAACCGCAAAGTCAAAGTTTTCCCATCCGAAGCAGCTTTGAAACCCATACCTTCTATTTCCAAAATTTTAGAATAACCTGAAACCACACCAGAAATCATATTATTTATTATACTTCTTGCAAGTCCATAATATGCATTTTCCCTATTACTGTTAGAAGTATTAATCAATTTTAATGTATCATCACCTGTTTTGATTATTTCTATTCTGCGAGTAGGCAAATTGTATGTAAGTTTACCCTTAGGACCTTCTACAGTAACAGTTAAATCTTTTATATCGACTTTTACTTCTTCAGGTATCTTTATGGGCTTTTTCCCTATTCTTGACATTTTCAATGAGCACCCACCGTTTTGATTCGTCCCGCTTCCCCACCCCTGCATTCTTGCAGAATGCAAGAAGGGGAAAGAAGGGGGAGCGAATCAGTGGGTGCGAGTTAACCCCTTGACATTTCTCATGGTGGCTTCTAAAAGAAAAATGTCAAGGGTAAGTTCAGGCATACGACTTACATTCGCTATCGCTATGTAAGTCGTGTCTTCATTTACCAAATATAACATAAAACTTCTCCACCTATATTCTTTTCTTGTGCTTGTTTAGCAGTCAAAATTCCATAAGGAGTAGAAATAACTGCAATTCCTTCTTCTCTTAAAACAGAGGGTAAGTCTTTCACTTTCTTATATACTCTCAAGCCTGATTTTGAAATTCTCTTCAAGCCTGTAATGGCAGGCAATTTATTTTCATATTTTAAATAAATTCTCAGAATCCCCTGCTTATTGCTATCTTCTATTTTCTTATAATCTTTAATGTATTTGTGGTCTTTCATAATTTCAAAAATTCTCTGCAGGATTTTTGAATAGCAAATATCTGCTTTCTCTTTCTTAACACTCTGTGCATTCCTAAGTATAGTTAAAGCATCTGCAATTGGATCAGATATAGACATCCAAATCTCCTATTTGTTTTATACACTGTCAAAAAAGTAGCGAGTAAATTGCT
>CAYOMG010000030.1:1780-4765 GCA_964404995.1 uncultured Planctomycetia bacterium
ACCGTGTGTGGTATCTTTTTGTAGTATCCTATATTTCCATTCCCCATGCGGAAGCATGGGGTAGCAGTCCCTTTACCAGCTTGCTTTCTTTACCCCGGGAATTTCCCCTCGACTTGCAAGCTCTCTAAAGCAAATCCTACATAAATTAAACTTACGGAGGTAACCTCTACTTCTTCCGCAAATTCCACATCTATTGTACTTCCTTGCTTTAAATTTAGGTTCTCTTTTCGCTTTCTCTATTAAGGACTTCTTTGCCACGATATACTTCCTCTATTATATATGCTGGTGAAAGGTGTAAAGTGTCAAAAATCTTCCCTGACACTTGACACTTGACACTTGACACCTAACACCTGACACTATTTAAAAGGCATACCAAATAATTTCAATAGCTCAATAGATTTTTGTTTTGTCGAAGAATTTATAACTATACTTATATTCATACCTTGTGTTCTGCTAACTTTATCATAATTTATCTCTGGGAAAATTGCCTGTTCTGATAAACCCAATGAAAAACTCCCGCATTCATCAAACGAGCTCTTTGGTACACCTCTAAAATCTCTGATTCTTGGTAGAACTACACTTATAAACCTATCTAAAAATTCATACATTCTCTTATCTCTAAGTGTTACCTTGCAACCCACGGGGTCATTTTTCCTTATTTTAAAATTTGATATAGATTTTTTAGCTCTTGTTACAATTGGCCGCTGACCAGTAATAATCGCAAGTTCGTTCATAGCCTCATTCAAAACTTTAGAATCCTTAGCTTCTTCTCCTACTCCCATATTAATCACAATTTTTGTTATACGGGGAAGTTGATATTTGTTTTTATATTTAAACTCCTCAATAAGTTTTGGTATTATTTTCTGATTATATTTTTCTAAAAGATTCGGTTTTGTTGTTTTATTCAAATTCATACCGTATGGATGCTTCCTCATTTACATCGCCTACAAACTCAGCGATAAATAATCTGCGTAACTAAGAGATTTCTGTATAGTTTCTGATTTTTCAGAAATTTTTTATCTTTAGATTCCTTGTTTGCATTTTTTACATAGCCTTATTTTACTATTGTCTCCGAGAATTTTAAAAAATGTCCTAACCGGCTTCTTGCAGTTTGAACAATGTAGCATAATATTTGATATATGCGTTGGGCCTTCTTTCTGAATTATGCCTCCTGGATTATCTTGCTTGGTTCTTCGTGTATGTTTTTTTATATAATTGACCCCTTCTACCAATGCATTTTTCTCCAGAGGAAAAACTCTAAGCACTTTACCTTTTTTGCCTTTGTCTTTCCCAGTCATAACTACAACTATATCATTCTTCTTTATATGAGTCATCTGTGTAATCTTAAATAATCTGTGTAATCTTAAATAATCTGTGTAATCAAAGGTCGCTGTAGTATTTTAGAGTTTTTCAGCGACCTTAAACAACCTCTGGAGCAAGTGATATTATTTTTATAAATTTTTTTTCCCTCAGTTCTCTTGCTACAGGCCCAAATACTCTTGTGCCTTTTGGGTTTTTTGTCTTATCTATTATTACTATAGCATTTGAATCGAATTTTAAGTACGAACCATCTACCCTGCGAATTTGACTTGTGGTCCTAACAACTACGCCTAATACTACTTCACCTTTTTTAATGTTAGAGTCAGGACTCGCTTCTATAATATTAGCTGCAATAACATCCCCAATTGTAGCACATTTTTTCGATGAAGCACCTACTAAGCTAATACAAGATGCCCTTCTCGCCCCTGAATTATCTGCTATATCTAAAATTGTCTGCATGTAAATCATGAAAATATTTCTCAAAATTTAGCCTAAAAATTCTTTTTAATACAGATTAACGCAAATCACTAAAAAGTCTACGACCATCTGCGTTTAGAAATAAAAATAAGAAAATCCAAGCAAATCATTTTTTGTCAATTATTTCAAGCAAACGCCATCTTTTTTCTTTAGATAGTGGTTTAGTCTCTTCAATTCTTACTCTATTGCCAATCTTTGCTTGATTTTTTTTGTCATGTACTTTAAATTTTGAAAATTTTTTAACTGTTCGTTTATACAAAGGATGCCTTACCAGTCGAGCCACTCTCACTACTATTGTTTTATCCATCTTATCACTCATTACCAAACCCACTAACTGTTTTTTTCTATTTGTAGTATTATTTCTGTTCATTTTTAACACCAGCATCCGCCTGAGACAATTGAGACTTCATTTCCTCCCTCAGAACAGTATTTATCCTAGCCATATCTTTCTTAATCTCAGTAAATCTATGAGGTCTGTCTATCCTACCTAATCTAACCTGAGAACGCAAGTCATATAGCTGCTTAGCCAAGTCATCACATTTATTCAATAATTCCTGTTTGGTTAAATTTCGGAATTCTTTTGCTTTAGTCATTTTCAATGAGCCTCCAAACCAATTGGTAAAAAGATATTTTCCCTACAATTGGTGTAAGGGTAAGTTCGGACTTATCCGCCAAGATTCGGTGGCGGATGTCCTCACTTATTTGTGCCCTCTGGATATAAATTTCATCCTAATAGGAAGTTTATGAGCAGCTAATCTCATAGCTTCCTTAGCTAATTGTTCTTGAATACCTTCCATTTCAAATAAAATTCTTCCTCTTTTAATTACAGCGACCCAATGATCGGGTGCTCCTTTCCCTTTGCCCATTCGAGTCTCTGCAGGTTTTTTAGTCACTGGTTTATCAGGAAATATCCTTATCCAAACTTTTCCTCCTCTCTGAATATGTCTAGTTAAAGCTACCCGAGCAGCTTCAATTTGTATATTAGTTATCCAGCAGTTTTCTAACGCCTGCAACCCGAATTCGCCAAAATTCAAATGAGCACCACTTATAGCTTTCCCTTTTCTTCGTCCTCTGTGAGCTTTTCTAAATTTTACCTTTTTGGGCATTAATGCCATCTTCTATCTCCTGCTTAATCAAGTCCTCTGTCTTCTGTCCTCTGTCTTCTGTCCTCTGTCTTCTGTCCTCTGT
>CAYOMG010000030.1:4865-9608 GCA_964404995.1 uncultured Planctomycetia bacterium
TCAAGTCCTCTGTCTTCTGTCCTCTGTCTTCTGTCCTCTGTCTTCTGTCCTCTGTAGTAATATATCTCCCTTGTATACCCATACCTTAATACCAATAGTGCCGTATGTCGTTTGAGCTTCAATGAATCCATAATCAATATCTGCTCTTATTGTCTGAAGAGGTACCTTACCCTGTTTATAGGTCTCTCTTCTTGACATTTCTGTACCTCCCAGACGACCTGCAATGCTTATTTTTACACCTTCTAAGGCACCTCCTCCTAAGGCTAATTGCATCGCCCTTTTCATAGCTCTTCTGTAGGAAACTCTCTTTTCTAATTGAAAAGCAACATTCTCTGCAATTAGTTGAGCGTCAGCACTAGGATTTTTTACTTCCTTTATATCAATAAAAATTTCTCTTGCTGTTATATTTTCTAAATCTTCTTTCAGCCTGTCAATTTCAGTTCCCCTTCTTCCAATTATTACACCAGGTCTTGCTGTATAAATAATTATACGGAACTTCTGGCTTGTTTTTTCTATTTCAACTTTAGATACACTAGCATGGTGTAAATTATTCTTTATGAACTTGCGAATTTTTATATCTTCTTGTAAGTACTTAGCATATTCGCTACTTTTTGCGAACCATCGAGAAGTCCAGTCTTTAATATACCCTAGCCTAAAACTATATGGATGAACTTTTTGCCCCATCCTATCTCCTTTCAGTCGCTTTTAATTATTAGTTAAATGGTAACCAGTTAAACAATTATAGAAATTGATTTTTCCTTTCTATTTAACATTTTAACTATCATTTCTTATCCAGCTCTACCCTAATATGTGAGGTTCTCTTGCGAATCATTGCGCCTCTGCCGAATGCTCGTGGTTTATATCTTTTATACATAGGCCCTTCGTTGCAAATTATGCGAGAGATATAGAGAACAGCAGTATCAATACCTGGTGAAACATTTTTCGCATTATCTAAGCATGATTTTATTACTTTCGATAAATATTTAGCAGCTCTTTTATTAGTCAGGGATAAAACTATAAGTGATTTCTCTACTTTTTCCCCTTTGACTAATTTTGCTACATCTCTTAACTTATAAGGAGAAATTCTCGCATATTTAGTTATTGCTTTGGATATCATCTTCTTTTAATCTGTGCTAATCCATGAATCAGGTTTTTGACGCAGACTTTACTGTCGGACCACTATGTTTTCTGAAAATCCGGGTTGGGGAAAACTCCCCAAGTTTATGCCCTACCATATCTTCAGTAACATATACTGGAATAAAATTTTTGCCATTATGAACATTGAAAGTAATACCAACAAACTCTGGAATTACAGTAGATCTCCTAGACCATGTTTTTATAGGTCTATTTTGTCTTTGAGTTTTTGACTTTTGTACTTTTTTTAGTAATTTTACATCTACAAATGGTCCTTTTTTTAGAGATCTCGCCATATTTAACGAGCACATAACTTAGAGAGTGATAGCGAAGCTAAGTTATAAGTGCGAGTTAACCCTTGACATCAAAGATGTCAAGGGTAAATTCAGCCAGCAGACTTATGTTCGCTCGCTCCGTAAGTCTGGGCTTCATTTATCTTCGCCTCTTTACAATATATTTATCAGATGCCTTATGCTTTTTTCTCGTTTTCAACCCTTTGGTAATTTTCCCCCACGGAGTACATGGATGTCTTCCACCTGAAGATTTACCTTCACCACCTCCCATTGGATGATCTACAGGATTTTGTGCTACACCTCTTACGGAAGGTCTAATTCCAAGCCATCGCGACCTGCCAGCTTTCCCTTTAGATAGTGTCCTATGTTCTAAATTTCCCACCTCACCTACAGTAGCAAAACAATTAAGATCTATTTTCCTTATCTCGCCAGAAGGTAATTTTACATGAGCAAATTTCTCTTCTTTAGCCATAATGGTAGTAGATGTTCCAGCTGCACGTACACATGTAGCTCCTTGATTCTTAAATAGTTCTACATTATGGATAGGAATACCTGAGGGGATATTTCTTAGAGGTAGCGCACATCCAGGATTTAAATTAGCATTCTCTGACGCTTCTATTATATTTCCCACTTTAAGATCTTTAGGACAAATAATATATCTTTTCTCTTCATCAGTATATTTTACTAAAGCAATCCTTGCAGAGCGATTAGGATCATATTCTATAGCTATAACTTCTCCAGGCATATCTCTCTTCTCTCTTTTAAAATCAATAATTCTTATTTTTCTCTTATGCCCACCACCTCTATGTCTCACTGTAACATGTCCGTGTACATTCCTACCGCTACACCTTTTCTTCGGTAATAATAGCGACTTCTCTGGCTTATTCTTAGTAATTTCTTCAAAACTTGAAGTAGTTGTCCATCGAAGAGACGGAGTCGTCGGTTTATGTTTTTTTATTCCCATTTTTTACCACCTTAAAATAAATATGTTGGTGAAAAGTGTAAAGTGTCAAAGTAACCTTGACACCTGACACCTGACACCTGACACCTGACACCTAACGCTTTCCTACGCCTTTACATCTATGCTAAAACCAGATTTTAAAGTAACTATGGCTTTTTTCCAATCCGATCTTTTCCCTTCCCTAAACCTTATCTTTCTTTTTTTACCCTTCCTATTTTGAGTGTTTATTTTTAATGCTTTAACATTATAGATTTTCTCTATAGCATTTTTTATCTGAATCTTATTTGCTTTTCTATTAACCACAAATAAATACTTATTTAAAGGGGACATCTCAGTTTCTTTTTCTGTGCGAAAAATAGATTTTATTATTTCATATGGATTATCCATAATATGCTCTCAATTATATACGCTGGTGTAAAGTGTCAAAGTAACCTTGACACCTGACACCTGACACCTTATTTCAGCCTTTGCGGTAATCTTTCCAATGCAGATTTAGTAAAAATTAAACTTTTGGCTAATAATATGTCCAAAGTGTTTATTTCATTTATACGTTTCAAGCTAAGATTTTTTATATTTTGACTTGCGAGTTTAACTTTTTGTTCTATTTCTTCTAATATTAGAAGATTTTTTTCATCTTGCTTGTTTATATTTTTAAGAAACAAATGGAGTTGTCTTGTTTTATGATTCGTTAATACAAGTTCATCCAAAAGTAAAATTTTTTTAGATTTCAATTTCGCATTCAAGCTAGACTTCAAAGCAATCTTTCTCATTTTTTTGGGTAATTTATAAGAATAATCCCTTGGTTTAGGACCAAAGGTAGTACCTCCACCTCTCCATAAACCCGACCTGATGCTACCCGCCCTTGCTCTTCCTGTCCCTTTCTGTTTCCATGGCTTACGACCTCCCCCACTAACATCTGCTTGAGTCTTTGTTGAAGCAGTCCCTTGTCTTTTATTTGCCTGATACATCAAAATAACTTGCTTGATGCATGTCTGATTTATCTTACCGTCAAATATCTCCTTATTCAATCTCACCTCATCTATCTTTTCCCCATTCATATTTATAACATCTAACTTGTGCATTTTGCCAACACATAAATCCCAATTTCAAATACTACTAATAAGTACCAAATTTGGTAGTATTGAAATTTGGAAATTATTTGAGATTTGGTATGTGTTTGGATTTGGTAGTATTTTCATCTTGGTAGTATTTGGATTTTTGATTTTTTGAGCTTTGTTTTATTACCAAATAACTATTTCTTGCCCCTGGAATATGTCCTTTTACCACCAATATATTTCTTTCTAGGATAACTTTTATTATCTCTAAATTTCTTACTGTTACAGTCTTGTTTCCCATCCTGCCGGGTAAATGTTTACCTTTAACTACTCTTGAAGGATCAGAACTTGCGCCAATCGAGCCAGGTATTCGATGAGACCTAGAACCGTGAGATTTAGGACCTATCTTCCAACCCCACCTTTTTACTCCACCCTGAAACCCTTTCCCCTTACTTGCCCCGGTAATATCTACATATTCACCTGGTTTAAATATGTCAATCAAAATTTTATCTTTTGATTTGTATTCTTCCATATTTTCAACTGGTATTTCTTTAATAAATTTTTTTGCGGAAGTTTTTGCTCTTTTAAAAACACTTCGCATCGGCTTTTTCACCTTTGAATTCTTTACATCATCAAAACCTAACTGAACAGCTTGGTATTTGTCTCTTTCCTTTGACTTTATCTGTAATATATTGCATGGACCAGCTTTAAGAATGGACACAGCAACAACTTTGCCGTTCTCTCTGAAAACTTGACTCATACCCATTTTTTTACCAAGTATACCTTTGCTCATTTCTATCACTAAAGTCAGACATCAGAACTTTAAAACTACGTGCTTCATGCTACAAGCCACAAGTTTCTAAAGCATGTAGCCTGTAGTGTGAAGCCTGAAGCCAGCAATCTGTCATCTGTCATCTGTACTCTATCGCGTTACTTACTTAATCTCCACATATACCCCTGCCGGTAAATCAAGTTTTCTTAATGCATCAATAGTTTTTGCAGTAGGTTGCAAAATATCTAAAATCCTTTTATGAGTTTTTAATTCAAATTGTTCTCTTGACTTCTTATCTATAACCGGAGATCTCAATACTGTAT
The DNA here is from genome assembly GCA_964404995.1 of uncultured Planctomycetia bacterium. Classification (GTDB taxonomy): domain Bacteria; phylum Omnitrophota; class Gorgyraeia; order M55B152; family CAYOMG01; genus CAYOMG01. Next base: position 9,404 of record CAYOMG010000030.1, read on the forward strand.
AATCTTCTCTTTTGGTTGGCAAGGGAATCGGCCCAGAGATTTTTGCTCCAGTTGCCCGAACAGTTTCTACAATTTCTCCGACAGACTGATCTAAAAGTCTATGATCATATGCCTTCAGTTTTATGCGAATTCTATCTTTAGCCACTATATATAACCTCAATTATCCGCGTTAGTGTAAAGTATCAAAGTAACCTTGACACCTGAC
>CAYOMG010000031.1:0-9018 GCA_964404995.1 uncultured Planctomycetia bacterium
ACACCTGACACCTGACACTTTTTTCTACCTCATATCAAACATTGGCATAAATCAGGCGTTACCAGCCCAGGGTGCTTCCAACACCATCTGCCGAAGTAGGAGATCCAACTCTTATTCTTCCATGGAAAGTACCACCTGTAGCATATACCCAGCCGCTAGTTGCAATTGCAACATTATCAAAAGCTGCGTTGGTTATTGCAATAGTTATAGTATTGGAACCTGTTGAACTTGAGGCCTTCTCTAGAGGCATCCTCTCTATAAAAGTAGGAACAAGCCCAGTTAGAGCACCAGCAGGATATGCATGATTCTTTCCATGATACATAACTATGGCTCCTCTCAATGATGCAAGATTTGCCCTGGTCACTGAATCTCTAGCATCCAGAGTAAAATCCGCGAATCGTGGCAGAATTGCAGCAGCTAAAATACCCAATATAGAAATAACAATAAGAAGTTCAATTAGGGTAAACCCTTTCCTCCTCATAAATCCACCTCCTCCTTTTTTTGTTGCTTTTTTGACACCTGACACCTTTCAGTGAGGTGATCATGTTTATAGTGTAAAGTGTAAAGTGTAAAGTGTCAAGCAGATTTTTTCTATCCTTGACACCTGACACCTGACACTTTTTTCTACCTCATTATCTCCATCATATCAAACATCGGCAAGAATAAAGAAAGCGCAGTCAAGCCTACAACTACACCCATAAATACTATTAAAATAGGCTCTATTGCAGAAGTCATAGCTTTAATTGCATAATCTACCTCAACATCATAAGATGTAGAAATTTCTGTTAGCATCTCAGAAATTGCTCCTGTTTTCTCTCCAGTAGCTATCATTTGAACCATCATAGCAGGAAATATTTTTGCATCAGCCATAGGCGCAGCTAAAGATTTACCAGCTTTAACTCCATCTTTTACTTTTCTCATGATTTTAGATATTACTACATTTCCAGAAGAACCCTCAACTATCTCTAACGCTCTTAAAATAGGCACACCACTGGAATATAAAGTTGCAAGAGTCCTGGTAAATCTGGATAAAATAACTTTTTTAATTAAATTGCCTACCAGTGGCACTTTTAGAATTAAATTATCTGTAAGATGCCTTCCTATTGAAGTTTTCCTGTAAGCTCTAAACCCGATTATCGCAAAGAATATACCTCCTATTATGATTTCTAAATTTCCTCTTACAAGACTACTTATGCCAAAAAGAATTCTTGTAGGTAGAGGTAAAGCTATATTTGCCGAAGCAAATATACCCATAAATTTTGGGAATACAAATGTAGTCAAAAAGCCTATAACACCTATAGCTATAATTACTATTATAGCAGGATAAGTAAAAGCAGATTTTACTCTGGATTTAGTCTCTTCTTCTGTCTCCATTATCCGAACGATACGATTTAATATCTCATCTAATACCCCACCTTCTTCTCCAGCTTCAACCATACTTATATAGAGCTTAGGAAATACACCGGGGTGTTTAGATAATGCCTTAGAAAAAGAGCTTCCTGAGGATACATCTATTTCCAGAGAGGGAATTATTTCTTTCATAGCTTTATTCTCAACCTGCTTGGATAAAGCTTTAAGTCCGTCAACGAAAGGGAGTCCTGCTTTAAGCATGGTTGCGAGTTGGCGTGTGAATACTATTATATCTTTTGGTTTTACTTTAGATTCAAATAAAGATATAGTGGTAAGTTTTTGAGTTTTTCTCTCTTCCCTAATATCCAATATAAAACATCCTGAATCAGACAAAAATTTAGCTACTTGAGTTTTTGTATCCGCATCTCTTTTGCCAGTAATTAATTTCCCTGTTTTATCTTTTGCTTTATAAATGTAAGTTGGCATTTTTTTGCGGTTTGCGGTTATCGGTTATCGGTTTGCGTCTCACACCTGAGACCTGACACTTGACACCTGACACTACTTTTTCTCTTCCAGCACCTCTTTCTCTTTTTCATATTCTTCTTCCTGGGTAACACGTAATACTTCTTCTAAAGTAGTAACTCCTTCCAATACTTTTTCCATACCATCTTCTCTTAAAGATTTCATTCCGGATTCAATAGCTGCCTTTCTTACCTGTGAAGACGGGACATTGGATAAAATTAATCTTCTTATCTCTTCATTTATCATCATCAGTTCAAACATTCCTGTTCGTCCAACGAAACCTGTTCCTCTACAAGAAAGACAACCTTTACCATGATAAAACATAACATCTCCTTTTTGAGATAATCTAAACCCCTCCAATGCAGATTTAGATGGAGCATGCTTTTCTTTACAATTCTCACATATAACCCTTACTAATCGCTGTGCTGCCACACCTACCAATGAAGAGGAGACTAAAAATGGTTCAACTCCCATATCAATAAATCTTGCTATAGCACTTGGTGCATCATTAGTATGCAGAGTAGAAAATACTAAATGACCGGTTAAGGCTGCATGTATTGCAATTTCAGCTGTCTCTAAATCTCTTATTTCTCCAACCATTATTATATTAGGGTCCTGCCTTAGAAAAGCTCTTAATCCTCCAGCAAAAGTAAGCCCTGCTTTCGGGTTAATCTGCACCTGATTTATACCCCGGATTGGAAATTCCACAGGATCTTCAATTGTAACTATATTTTTCTCTGCAGAATTTAAATAATTCAAAGCTGCATATAAAGTTGAACTTTTTCCACAACCGGTAGGACCGGTTACCAGAACAATCCCATGAGGATGTTTAATAAGAGTCTCGAATTTTCCTTTTTGATAATCCGACATTCCTAATTGTTTCAGCTCAACAATTACAGCTTCCGGGTCCATAATTCTCATAACAATTTTTTCACCGTGAAGTGTAGGTAAGGAAGATACCCTCATATCAACAGATCGGTTTTCTACTTTTGCTCTTATTCTGCCATCTTGAGGAACTCTTTTTTCGGCAATATCTAATCCTGACATAATCTTTATGCGCGATACTACTGCTAATTCTGTTCCTTTAGACAGTGAACCAGACTCGTGTAAAATGCCATCTACTCTATATCTGGTTCTTACTCTATCTCTTTCTGGCTCTATATGGATATCACTTGCCCTTTCTTTTACCGCTTCCTTTATAATAGTATTAACCAAATTCACTATAGGCGCACGTTGTGCCATACGCTCCATAGTAGCTACATCCTCGTCTTCTTCAGCTTCCTCTAACTCTACATCTTTTGATACTTCTTCGGTTACACCTGCAGCCTGTCCCTCTTCTACATCTTTTACAGCTTCGCTTAAAACATCCAGTTTCCCATAGTATCTATTAATACACTCTTCAATCTCTTTAGAAGTACTTACTACAGATTCAATTCTTAATTCAGTTTTTCTCTCCAGTTCATCTATAGCAAAAACATTTAAAGGGTCAGACATGGAAATTATTAAGGTATTTCTCTTTTTCCCGATAGGTATTAATTTATGATTGCGTGCAAAGTCTTCAGAAACTTTATTAATAACTTCCTGGGGGATTTCTTCAATTTTGGACAATTTCACAAAAGAGAGGTTTAATTGCTTGGCAAGGGATTCAGAAATTTTCTCTTCAGACACAAAACCTGATTTAACAAAAATAGAACCAATACGATTACCTGTCCTCTTCTGTTCCTGAGCAGCTTGTTCTAACTGCTTTTTATTAATAACGCCTTCTTCTAAAAGTATTTGACCTAATAATTTACGTTTAGTTACCATAATAACTAATGACAAAATCCAAATACATACCAAATCCCAAATAATTTCCAAATTCCAATACTACCAAATTTGGTACTTATTGGTAGTACTTGAGCTTGGGATTTCCCCGAAGGGGTCTGGTAGTATTGGTAGTATTTGAAATTGGGATTTACATGTAAGCATTACGAGTACAGTAGAGTCCCTCTATAATCATTTATACTATATATTCTACTAAAAAGTCAAATAAAAAAAACCCCTCATCTCCTATTCCAATAAGATAAGGGGCTTTTTTACTATAAGCCGTGAGCTTATTGCCATAAGCTAATCTTTAATACATACCTCCACCAGGATATCCACCGCCAGGCGGCATACCAGCAGGAGCCTTTTCTTCTTTTTCAGGTATATCAGTAACTACAGCTTCCGTAGTCAAAAGCAATGCTGCAATACTGGCTGCATTCTGAAGAGCATTCCTTGCTACTTTGGTAGGGTCAATAATCCCTGCTTCTATCATATCTGTAACCCTATTTTTCTCCACATCGTAGCCTACATTAGCAGACTCTTTCTTTATTTGCTGCACAATCACAGAACCTTCCAACCCTGCATTCGCAGCTAATTGACGAATTGGCCACTCTAAAGATTTTTTTACAATTTGAGCGCCAACTCTTTCGTCTCCATGCAAACTTAATTTATCAATTGCACCTACACATCTCAGGAAAGCAACTCCACCTCCAGGAACTATACCTTCTTCTACTGCAGCCCTGGTAGCGTGAAGTGCATCTTCAACTCTTGCCTTCTTATCTTTCATCTCTGTCTCTGTAGCAGCTCCAACATTTATAACCGCAACGCCGCCAGCAATCTTAGCTAATCTTTCCTGAAGTTTTTCTTTATCATAGTCTGAATCAGACTCATCTACTGCTCTTTTTATCTGTGCTACTCTACCATTTATATCAGCAGTTTTTCCAGCACCTTCAATAATAGTGGTATTTTCTTTGTCAACAGTAACTCTCTTCGCTTTTCCTAAATCTTCCAGTGCAATATTTTCCAATTTTATACCTAAATCTTCAGTCATCGCTCTACCCCCAGTCAGTATTGCTATATCTTCCAACATAGCTTTTCTTCTATCTCCGTATCCGGGAGCTTTTACAGCACAGCAAGATAGTGTACCTCTTAATTTATTGACTACCAATGTCGCTAAGGCTTCTCCTTCAACTTCTTCAGCAATAATTAATAGAGGCTTTCCTGTTTTAGCAATCTTTTCCAAAAGCGGGAGCATATCTTTCAAAGCTGATATTTTCTTCTCGTGAATTAATATATATGGGTCTTCCACTACTGCCTCCATTCTTTCGGAATCCGTAGCAAAATATGGAGATAGATACCCTTGGTCAAATTGCATACCTTCTACTACATCTAATGTAGTAGCCATAGTTTTGGCTTCTTCTACAGTAATTACACCATCTTTACCGACTTTTTCCATAGCATCTGCAATAAGCTTTCCTATATTAGCATCGTTGTTTGCTGCAATGGTAGCGACCTGTGATATTTCTTTCTTTTCCTTAATAGGCTTGGATAACTTTTTTAGCTCTTCTACTACTATATCTACAGTCTTTTCAATGCCACGCTTTAAAGCCATTGGATTCGCACCTGATGTAACATTTTTTAAACCTTCATTAAATATAGACTCAGCCAAAATTGTAGCGGTGGTAGTGCCATCTCCTGCTACATCCGATGTCTTGGAAGCCACCTCTTTCATCATCTCTGCTCCCATATTTTCATAAGGCTCTTCAAGCTCTATCTCTTTAGCTACTGTAACTCCATCTTTGGTAATCGTAGGTGAACCAAATTTTTTATCCAAAATTACATTTCTTCCCTTTGGCCCTAATGTTACCTTGACCGCATCAGACAATTTTTTCACACCACCTTGAAGTACGCGCCTACCTTCTTCACTAAACTTTAATTGTTTTGCCATATTTTCACCTCCATATCAGAAGTCAGATGTTAATTTTGTTCCTTTCCTGGTTTGGAACAAGGGTTATTTAACAATAGCCAATACATCATCCTCCCTGATTATTAAATATTCATTATTATCATAGGTAATTTCAGTCCCTGAATATTTACCATAGATTATTTTATCACCTGTTTTCACTTCAAGAGGAGTTACCTTGCCATCTTCTGAAACTCTTCCTGAACCAACTGCTTCTACTTTCCCTTCTTGAGGTTTTTCTTTTGCAGTGTCAGGTAGCACTATTCCCCCTTTAGTCTTTCCTTCTGCCTCAAGAGGTTTAACCAAGATACGGTCACCTAATGGTTTAATTGCCATCTTCTTTCTCACCTCCCATAAATTTGATAATTGATGGATTTGGATTATTAGCACTCATCTACTTAGAGTGCTAATAAAAGCATACTGGAAGTTAACTTAAAAAGCAAGGGTTAATTTACAGTAAAAATAGGGGATTTATAAGAATATTCGGAGCTTTAGGGGATTTTCTTAATTTTTTACTCTTTTTCTTTAATTTTCTCCTTATATGTTAGATTTATTCCTTTTAATACCAAAGCATCATCTATTATATTTATCCGATTTGTATAATTTTTAATAAAATCTGCAAATCCTCCTGTTGCAATTACTTTAATATTTCCATACTTTTGTCTTATTTTATCTACGATTCCATCACATAAAGCTGCAAATCCATAAGTAATACCACTCCTTATACTACCTTCTGTATCCTTTCCGATAAGTCTAAGAGGTTTTTTAAGTTTCACTTCGGGTAAAAGAGAAGTATAATCTGAGAATGCTTTAAGAGAAATCTCTATGCCAGGAAGAATAATACCCCCCTCATATTCTCCCTTTTTATTGATCAAGTCGAAAGTTACAGCTGTGCCAAAATCAATAATTATCAAAGGACAGCCATAAAATTTACACCCTGCATAAGCTCCAAGAAGTCTATCCTGACCTACCTGGTTGGGTTTATTATATAAATTCACTATTGGAACTTTAACATCTTTACCTACTATATAAATTGGCAAACTGAATTTATTTTTAATCTTAGAATGTATTTCGTCTATTATTTCAGGAACTACAGTAGATATCATAATGCAATCCATAAGGTTATTTTCGGTTATATTCTTCAATTTATCTTCCAGCCTTTTATTAAAATCTTTAACTCGTGTAGAGATATTATATTTTTTTTTTAAAATACACCCCTTAAAGATTGCCAAATTAGTATTAGTATTTCCTATATCTATTGCAAGTAGCATAAGACCTTTTACACACTTTAAGCAAGGCCTATTTTGTGTAATTTACACATTTTAGGTCTTGCTTGTTTTGTGTAATTTGTAGTTATCTAATTTTTCCATTCTCTCTTTAAGTAAGCTTATTTCCTGGGCTATCTTTTTAGTCCTCTCAAATTGTTCTGAAAGTATTACTGAGAAACGAAGTAGAATCATGAGTAAAAATAAAAAACCTACTAAAAATAGCATAGAGGGGGGATAATATATTCCTACAATTGCAGATATCTTGTCTAAAAGCCCTCTCCAGATTGAAAATACAAGGAGTAGAAAACCTGTTAATAGCCACAAAAGTGAATATTGCACTCTTAACTTTTTTGTTTTAATCAAATATACGATAATTCCCAAAAGCACAACACTGCCAAGAATAGAAATAATTTGTATTTTCTCCATTTTTTATCCTCCTAAATTCACAGATTTAAACTTTTACTGACTTGAGCAATTGCTCAATTATTTAACTTAATATTTCTCTTTTTAGCTAAGATTAAAATTGTAGAATTCCAGCAGTAGTTATTGAAAATAAAATTTGCAATTTTGATTATAAAGTGATGTCTTTTTGCAAACTCCGTTTTTGGATAAATTCCCATCCCTTTTATCTTCATTATATTAAAGTTGTATTGGTTTAATAGTTTTAACAAAGCCTTAGAAGTAAAAAGTCTTAAATGTCCCATTGGTTTCATTTTAATTAAATGACCAAAGGAATATTTCCAACTTATATCCGAATTTATCGGTTGGTATCCTAGAAAAAGAGAAATTCTATTAAACCAAGAAGCTAAATTCGGCGTTGTTAGTAAAAGTTTACCTTCAGGCGATAAAATACGGAAGATTTCTTCTAAAAAATGATCTACATTAACAAGATGTTCTATTATCTCACCCGCAAAAACAAAATCAAAAAATTCACCTTTAAAAGGTAATTTTTCATAATCAATATTAACCACAGAGGCAATAATGCCTTTGTCTTTAGCATAATTTATCGCTTCCTGTGAGACATCTATACCATAAATTTTGGTATTATCAAAATTTTCTGCCAATTTCACCGCAAAAGAACCATCTCCACAACCTAAGTCTAAAATAGTTGATGGATTGTGCTTTTTCATAATTTTTATGAAATACCCGTATCTTTCGGATGCCTCGTATAAATTTTTAGCGTAATTCTTCTGATAAAATTTTTCTTGCCCGTGCGGGAGAGTATATCGTTTATTATTTTGTTTTCGTTTCTCCATCGGTCACTTGTAGATGCTAAAAACTTATTCATAATAGAGGTTTTTAATCATATAGATTCTATCAATAATGCAAGTGATACTTTTATCATATAATAGAAACTTCCAATTCCTTTAATGGTTGATTTTCCATATTCTCTTCTGCGCATAGAAACTCCTATTTCAGAAAAAGAATAGCCCTTCTTATAGAGCAGGAGAATTTCTTCTGCTTCCGGATATTCTGTAGGATATTCTCTTGAGAAAATTTTTATAGCTTGGAGTCCTGCTGCACGAAATCCTGAAGTCGGGTCTTTTATTTTTTTACCAACCAATTTAGATAAAAGTGAGGAGAGAATTTGTATTCCACAGCGTCTTAAAAAAGTCGTCTGGAAATTTTCTTTATCCGGTGAGATAGGTTTGTTTACTCTATTGGCTTTGGTTAAAAATCGAGAGCCAATGACTAAATCAGTTTTGCTCTTTTTTAAACAATCTATCAGTTTATGGATTTCTTCCGGGATATGTTGCCCATCTGCATCAAAATGTACTGCTATATCATAGCTATTATTTTTAGCATATATATATCCTGTTTGTAGTGCTGTGCCTACACCTAAATTAAAAGGTAAATCTAATACACAAACACCTTTACTCTTTACTATTTTTGAAGTATTATCTTTCGAGCCATCATTTACTATTAGAATATCCACATAAGAGACCTTTTCTCTTATCTCATCAATCACTTTCGCTATATTATTCTCTTCATTATATGCCGGGATTATTACTATTATTTTTCCCATCTGCAATAAGCCAAAGTTACACAAAACAAACAAGACCTATTTTGTGTAATTTACACATTTTAGGTCTTGCTTGTTTTGTGTAATTT
>CAYOMG010000032.1:0-5433 GCA_964404995.1 uncultured Planctomycetia bacterium
TGCAGGGTCTTTTTAGACCTCTTCTCATTTAGCAGCCTGTATGTGGCAGTCTATTCAAGGTTTGGCGTCACCCCAAATATCTAAACCAAATAGGAGGTGAATCCAAATGTATTACCTTGGAATAGACATTGGCAAAGACTTCCATGTAGCTAGTTGCCTCAATGAGAAATCAAGGGTGATAGTTAAACCCTTTAAGTTTCAATCTAACTCAGGTGGATATAAAATGTTCAAAGAAAAATTAAGTCAATATCTAACCGATACACACCAGGTTAAAATTGGTCTTGAAGCTACTGGACACTATTGGCTCAACATCTACGAGAACTTGACCAAAGACGGCTATAGCCTTATTGTGCTAAACCCTCTTCAAGTACACGCCTTCAGAAATCAAGGTATCCGAGGTACTAAGACAGATACTACAGACTCCTTGCTTATAGCCAAGATGTTGCGTCTGGGAGGATACATTGATGCAAAGGCCAAAAAAGATACAATAGTGTCTTTGAAATATCTAACCAGATACAGGCACGAATTAGTAGAACAGATAGTCTCTGTTAAAAACAAGGCGATCTGTCTTCTGGATATTGTCTTTCCTGAGTATGAGAAACTATTCTCTAACATATTTGGTCCTACATCTTTAGTACTACTCAGAGAGGCATCTACTCCGGAAGAAATACTTCAGCTTGACAACAAGAAGCTGCTTAGGTTGGTTACAAAGACCTCCAGAGGTAGATTTGACCATGATGATGTTATGAACATAAAGGATTCTGCCAACAACTCCTTCGGCTCTAAAATAGCCTCTGATATATTCAGCTTCCAGATAAAGTTGATTATCTCTCAGTTAGACCATTTAACCACTCAAGTCAAAAATCTAGAGAGGAAAATATCCTCTGTTTATAAAATGCTCAATCTAAACTTAACTACCATAGCAGGCATAGGCCCAACGAATGCTGCCTGTATTGCTTCTGAAATAGGCGATATCTCCAAATTTAAACATCCAAAAGGCCCGGCCACAGCACTTGTGGCATTTGCTGGTTTCGATCCTAAACTCTGTGAATCTGGCAAGTATAAAGGACATGCCAAGATGTCTAAGAGAGGCTCTAAATACTTAAGAAAGGCTGTATATCAGGCCTCTTTTATAGCTAGCCAGAGAGATCCTATGTTTAAAGCAATCTACACCAAACAACGTTCAAGAGGCAAGGCCCATCAAGTTGCCTTAAGCCATGTGGCTAACAAGATGCTTCATGTCATCTGGTCTGTGTTAAAGAGTAATACACCTTATGTTCCTATGCTTACAAACTTAAACTAGAGTTAATCAAAAATGGGGTTGACTAATTATAGCTTGTCACAGATATTGTCGACGATGTTTTTAATCTGTGTAATCTCGATTTTTTAATCTGCGTAATTAAGGGCTTCGTTTTGTGAAGCCCTATAATCTTACCTAAATATTTCTCAATAATAAATGTTTTCCCACATCCTAAACCGACCATTTCGCCTAACTGGTTTTAGGTGACGCTACAACCTTGCTACTTACTATCCTATCCAACACTATAGCCATACGACAGCCTGCCTTGAAACCTATTCTCTTTTAAAAGCCTTATCTCTATTTCATTTAAGAGTTTATTTTTCTCAGGAATCCATAATGGAGCTACAAGAAGATCCTTGGGGCAATCTGCAGTTATTCTCTGAATAACAGTTTGTGGCCAGAGGTATTCTAAAAATTCTGTTACCAGTTTTACATATTCAACCAATTCCAATGGCTTATATTTTTTTTCTTTAAAAAGCTCTTCTAATTTCGTCCCTTTAATTATATGAAGAGGGTGTATCTTTAATCCATCCAATTCAAGACTACCCAATTCTTTAGCTGTCTCCAAAATATCATCTTTTGTCTCAAGAGGCAAGCCAATAATTATATGAGCACATATCTTTATGCTTTCTCTTCTTCTGGTTAATCTAATTGCTCTTAAAAAATCTTCATAAGAATGATTTCTATTTATAAGTTCTAAAGTCCTTTTATGTATACTCTGCAGGCCATATTCAAGCCATACTTCATAATCCTTAGTGTAACTTTCAATCAAATCTAAAATCTCCTCATTTATACAATCAGGACGTGTGCCAATAGATATTCCTACAATATCTTTGAATTTCTTCACTGTATCGTATCTCTCTTTTAAAATTTTTAACGGGGCATAAGTATTTGTATATGCCTGGAAATAAATTATGAATTTTTCTGCCGTATATCTCCTCTTCCCGAAATTCATACCTTCCATAATTTGAGTCTCTATCGGTCGTGGAGAAATCCGGCTATTAAAACTAAATGCTCTGTTATCACAATAAATACAGCCATCATAACTCAGCTTACCATCTTTATCAGGACAGGAAAAACCTGCATCAATACTTACCTTATGAACCCGAAAGCCAAACCGCTCCCTTAAGTATTTGGAAAATTTATAATATCTTCCAATTTTTCTACTTATTTTTGACATTTGACATTTGGATTTTGATATTTCTTCAGGTACATCATTAAAGTAGTAATTGCTGCTGGGGTAACACCTGAAATTCTACTTACTTGACCCAAATTCATAGGCTTAATCTCTGAAAGTTTCTCTTTAATCTCAAGTGAAAGACTGGGAATTTTATTATAATCGAAATCCTGGGGTATTTTTATTTTCTCAATGTTTTTGAAACTATGCACATCCCTAAGTTGCCTCTGGATAAAACCGGAATATTTTACCTCAATTTCAATTCCAAAAAGGGCATCTTTTGAATAACGCATAAGTAAATTTTTATTTATACTCTCGATCTTAACTTCAGGCCTCTTAAGATAATGATAAAGACTATATGTTTTCCCGCTACAAGATATACGATTTTCTCTAAGTATCCTTATCCCCTGTTCAATTTCCTCTTTTTTAGTCTCTGTCTTTTCCCAAATTTTCCTATTAACCAAGCCTAACTCAAAAGCGAACTTACATAATCGTAAATCAGCATTATCTTCACGAAGAAGCAAACGATACTCTACCCGTGAAGTAAACATACGATACGGTTCATTTGTCCCTTTAGTTACTAAATCATCAATCAAAACTCCAATATAACTTATAGACCTATCCAAAACCAAAGGAGGCTTATTTTTTACCTTTAAGGTGGCGTTTATTCCTGCAATTAACCCCTGTGCTGCTGCCTCTTCATAGCCAGTGGTTCCATTTATTTGTCCAGCTAAATATAAATTTTGGATAAGTTTTGTCTCTAATGTTGTGTAAAGTTGTGTTGAATCAACTACATCATATTCTATTCCATAACCAAAGCGATTAATTTTTACATTTTCCAAACCAGGAACTGAATGAATAAAATCCTCTTGCACATCTTCTGGTAAACTGGTTGATAGCCCATTCGGATAGAATTCATCCGTATCTATTCCTTCAGGTTCCAAAAATATTCGATGTTTTTGGTGATGAGGAAACTTAACTATTTTATCTTCAAGCGAAGGACAATAACGAACACCTGTTCCTACAATCTTACCGCTATACAAAGGTGAGCGGTCTAAATTCTTACGAATAATATTATGTGTTTTCTCATTAGTATAGGTAATAAAACAAGGAATCTGTCTATTATTAAGCTTCTTAGTAGAAAAAGAAAATGGGTTAGGTTGCACATCTCCTTTTTGAATCTGAAGTTTCGAGAAATCAATTGTTTTGCCAGCCAGACGCGCACAGGTTCCGGTTTTAAAGCGTAAAAACCGAAAACCTAAATTATGTAAAAAATCAGGAAGTCTTTTACTTATCTGCTTTTCTTCAATTCTGCCACCTAAAAAACTTTTCATTCCAATATGGATTAAACCATTCAGAAATGTCCCTGGGGTTATTATTACTGTCTTTGCTGATATTTTTTCTTCTTTATCAGTCTCTACTCCCTCAACGATTTTATTTTTAACTATTAATTTTACAACCTCTGCTTCATAAATTTTAAGATTTTCTTGATTTGTTACAGTTTTTTGCATATAAAGGCAATATCTTTTTCTATCTATCTGAGCACGTGATGATTGAACTGCAGCACCTTTAGAAGCATTAAGAATCCTGAACTGGATTCCACAAGCATCTGCAGCTTTTGCCATCTCACCACCAAGTGCATCAATCTCCTTTACCAACTGTCCCTTGCCTACACCGCCAATTGCAGGATTGCAAGACATAAGACCAATGGTATCTAAATGTAGGCTAATAAGCAAAGTTTTACTGCCTAAACGAGCACTGGCTAAAGCTGCCTCAGTTCCCGCATGTCCTCCACCAATAACAATTACATCATAAAATTTAGATGATAAATTTTTTCCCATATAAATTATGAAACCACAGATGCACACAGATTGACTTCTCAAGAGCAAGATTTTCAGATGCACACAGATGATATTTGACGAGAAATCAGTGTGAATCTAGAATTTATCAGTGTGTATCTTAAATATAATTTCCTATATCATTAAATTAACACTAATGCAATAAATGCTACAATTACTAATATAACTACCCAGATTATCCATTTAGGTTTTTGGATTGAAGATACCGACTTTCCACAATAAAGACACATTAAGGCATCCTTGGGGATAGGTTTTTTACAATGCGGGCAGGTTTCTGGTTGGTTAAAATCCAGTTCTTCTGGCTCTTCGAGTTTCTCCTCAAAGTCAAAATAATCCTCATCCATTTTCAATGAGCACATAACTTATGGAAAATTATTTTAGAATGCTCCGACATAAGTTATATGTGCGAATTGAACCTCATATCCAGCTTCTCAAAAATATCTCTGATAAAACTGCTGGGTGCGGGGTTCTGACTTCATTCATTTAATCTTCCTCCAGAGAAAAATAACCAGTTTTCCAATAAGCCATATAGAAAATAAAATGAAAATAAATAAAAATACAAACCGTAGCACCCATGTCATAGCTAACAAAAGTGGAAAAAGTAAAATACCCACCCCTGTAAGTATTGCTACTACAATTAAAAAAACTAATCCAACCAAGAATGCTTTCATATATTACAGTATTTCGTTAAATTTTACTGCAGGTTATATAAATCTGTGTGCATCTTGAAAAACTGTTAAAAGTATACATATAATTCATGGTTTGTCAAATATTAAATTTTAATATGTTAAGAATTATTACTATTTTTGTGAAAAGGGTGTAATTTTTATATGGTACGCTATACTTTGAGAAAAATTTGTGCTTTTTCTATTAACCTCTGACGACTAAAGAAAAAATAGGGAAATTCACGTTCCTTAAAATTCTTAATTAAAAAAGTCCCACTTATCACCACATAAGAAGATGGAGATTGTTTAAAAATTCTCTCTATAATTCTATCCTGGACCCATTCGTAATTTGCGCCTCCAATGCCATGAACGAAAAAGTCCACCCTGTATAATCTTAAAAAGATTGTCAGGGTAACTGCACGCGGAAAAATT
>CAYOMG010000032.1:5443-8807 GCA_964404995.1 uncultured Planctomycetia bacterium
GAAATCCACTATATCTATATCTCTCTTAAAGCATCTTTCTCTTTTCCCATCTTTTACAATCCAGAATGGAAGTTCATCCTCTTCAAGTTTAGGAAAAGGGAAATTTTTATAGCGGAATCTGAATTCTTTCTTGTATTCATCTAAAACTGTATTAAAAACTTCTCTAAAATAGTCAGCTTCTTTATAAATCTTTAAGAATAATTCCTCAAATCCTTTGCTACGGACTAAGTCAGAGAGAAAACAGTAGTTTTTTTTAATGTTATAAAATTGAAGAAAACTTTCTGCTAATACTTCTTTGAGTAATTTTTTATTGCTATTTTTTAAAATAATCTCTTTAAAGATTGAAAAGTTAGAGATAACATCTTGAAGAGAAGTTCTTGAAAGCTCATCTTCCACAGCAGTTAAAAATCTATTAAAAACAGTCTTTTCTGGTGTAGGATAATCAGATAAGACATGGTCAGTATTGATAAACTCCACCCTTTTTATCCATTTTTGAGATGAAGGGAGATTTACATCTATTTTTACTCTATCTGTGTCCAGAAAGATTATTTCTTTCTCGCACTTCGATAAATTCTCTAAAAGAAGGAATTTTAAACTCACTCCAGGATGAAAAAAATAAGGCTGATGGCAAATTCCTATTCTACTTTTTTCCTTTAAGCAGGACAGAAATTCTTTTAGAGCAGGTAAAAATAGAATTTCTCCATCTTTCTCGGGAGGCTTAATGAGCTTTTTCTTCATAAAAACGAAGATAAATCATCTATTTTGATTACCTCTTTAGAGTAAATTGCTTCTGCATAATTAGAACGAATAAGCATTCCAAAGTATCTGTTCTGCGTCTCTATGTAATCAAATACAAATTTGTTTTTTGGATTTTCAATAAACTGTGAGCGGTAGCACTTTATAGTCTTTATCTTTTCTCTAAATTGCTGAGAAGTATCCACAAAGAATGTAATTTTTGGAATCATCCTTAAATGAACACAGAAATAATAGAATAAATAAAATGGATAATGAGGAGCCCCTTTTAATTCAATTTTTGTAAACCTGGCATAAAATCTTGCTGCTTCAGTAATTTTTGTGCAAGCTATATGATCCGGGTGAGCATCTTCAGGATAGGGACAGAATAGAATATCTGGTTTAAATATTCTTATCTTTTCTGCTAACAAGAGGCATGCATTTTTGTTGTGAAAAAGGTATCTATTTTCTAATCCTAAATTTATTCTCTCATCAATTTTCAAAATTTTGTTTGCTTGAAGTGCTTCTTTTTTCCTCTTTTCTTCATTGCCATAAGGGGTTGGTTCGCCTGATGTCAAATCCACAATGAAAATCTTATGCCCTTTCTCCTTTAATTTTATCATTGTCCCAGCAATTCCTAACTCTGCATCATCAGGGTGAGGACTTATAATTAAGAATTTTTTCTTCACCCCGTTAGACCTCCATAAATTTATCCCGTAAGAAGCTAAAAGTCTCACGGGGTTCATTTTCTATGTCTTTCTTCTTACGAGTTATAACTTCCAAATAATAAAGGAGCCTTTGCTTGGGATGAGCTAAACCATCGAGAAATTTACGTTGACAATTAAAGTAAATAACCTCTATGGGTATCTCTTTAAAAGATGTCTTTGTTCTCACTATCTCTAAAAGTATTTCTAACCCAATTCCATAACTGTTTTCTCTAAAGTAAACTCTATTTAAAAAAGTATCCCTATATCCTCTATAGCCACAAAAAGGGTCAGTGAAATTTACAGAAAATAATAACTTAATCATCCTGGCGATATATCTATTTATAATCATCCTTTCACGTGGGACTTCTAAATACTTATCTATCCTTATATAGCGGGAGCCAAGAACTACTTCGTACTCTATGAGTTCTCTTAAAAATGCTGGTAGGTGCTCAGGATTATGTTGTAAGTCTGTATCTATGGTTACTATTCTTTTGTAACCTCTCTGAAGTGAAAATTTAAACCCGGAGAGTAAAGCTGCGCCATATCCTTTTCTTTCAGGATGCCTGATTAAAAATGTCCTTTCATCTATTATATTTACGAGAAAATCTTTACCTTTATCAGTTGAGCCATCATCCACAAAGAGGACATCCTGAGAATAGCATCTTCTCAATTTCCGGCAGAATTTCCGTAAGGTAGCTTCCTCGTTATAAACAGAGCAGACAACAAGATTTTCTTTTTCAATCATTTAGCAATTATCTTTTTAGAGTTTTCTCTATATTTGTTACAAATAACTTAACTTTACTATCGCTCGTTAAATTCTGGCTTTATTTAACAATCCTTTCACCTAATTCAAATGCCTTTTTTAAATTGTCTGGATATTTTAGTATGCTTGCCTTTTCATCAATACCTGAACAAAAAAGCTCTTCTTTGTACTCCACGCCAATAGTAGTGAAAAGATTCTCAACAATAGACCTTGCGTTATCAAAAAAATCTTTTCTTATAGATGCCTCAACAGAAATAAAGCCGCCGTGCCTGCCTTTCTTAAAAGTATCCTTTTTTAATATATACTTTGCCACCCAAAGACACTGAAAGCGGTCTATCATCATCTTTGTCTGAGCGCTTAAACTTCCAAAAAATATAGGTGAGCCCAAAATTATAGCATCTGCTTCTTTGACCTTTTTGTAGAGTAACTGCATTTCATCTTCTATTATGCAGGTGCCATCATCCCTCATGTTTTCGCATTCCTGGCAAGGAGAAAATTTAAGGGTAGATAACATAATCTTCTCTGTCTTAGCCCCTTTACTTCTGGCTCCGTCTAAGACTTTATCAAGCAGAATATCTGTATTCCCACCAATTCTGGGACTGCCATTTATTCCTAATATATACACTCTGTTAGAGATTTTACCAATCTTTTCTTTGTCTTTACTACTCTGCATATTAAACTCATCTATTAAATATTACTACATTAGATAGTTTATCTCTGACGGGATGCATTTCTTAAAAAATCCTACACTTCTCTCAGTAATTTTCACAAAATAGTTCAAAGTAGCCTCTGCCAGCTCGACATCTCCCCCATCAGCCTGAAGTGATGGTCTTATTTTATTTAAAGCAGATACTACTTTTTCTCTCATAACTCCCTACTGGTTTTATTTTATTTTTGCAATATATTATCTAAATCTTCTTTGGGATTATTTGTCAACTCCAAATCAAAGTTCTTTTGAATTTGGGATTGAGTTATTTGGAATTTATTTGTCATTTGGAATTGGGAATTTGTCATTAATTAATGTAACAGGGTACTAGGGGTGTCGGCCATATGTATATACTTTTTATATTAAGATACAACAAAATAGACAATATTGCAACAGGGCTAGTGTCAAGCCGAAATTAAAATGTCACCTTCTTAACGAAATAGAAATGTCCTGTTT
>CAYOMG010000033.1:0-6841 GCA_964404995.1 uncultured Planctomycetia bacterium
TTTCTGGAGCCTTTTCAATCCTCTGCCTACACCAATAATCTCCGGGGGAATTCCCACAGAATACAGAGAGCAGGTAAAAGTAATCGCCCGTGGCAGATGAATTCCCTTAGTAAATTCCCGGGAATAACCAAATAGACCTGTATGAAGCTTCCTCTCTCTTCGCCTGGGGACGAATTTAGAAACCTCATTTATTAGCCCGGCTATTTTAGTAATATCCTGACGATAGTAATTTTTAAATATTCTTATGAGACTTTTAAGGGTTTCTACCTCGCTATTTTTCAAAAACTGAAAATTGTTTCGATAGCTGAGTTCCTTGTTTAAAGTCTTTATGGCTTTTTTTGCTACCCCTTTAGGATAGTCATAGCGAAAAGAAGATTGCACAGTTACTGTTTTTATCCCTGAATACTCTTTAAGAAAATTTTTAATATTTTCAGGTGAAAGATGTCCTCTGAAAGGGACGCTACCACAACCAATTATTGGATAGACTTCAATACCCAATTTTGAAGCGAGCTGATGCGATTTTGATATAGCAATCTTTGCCGCTAAAACTGCTGGGATTAATCCATAATTTAACGCCGGGTCGGAGCGGGCAATAAAGGGACGGATATATTCTATCTTTTTAATTCTTGTCAATCCTTTCTTGCTGTAAAGAGATATGTATTTTTCAAGTAAATTATCTATACTAAGCAAATGAGGGATATCTTCTATCAGGGGAATTATCTCAACAATGGAGGGATTTCCACTGCCAATTTTTGCTTTTGAGTCCTTACTTACAAGACGAGCTAACTCACTGAATTTTGTCTGTAGATAAATCAACTGCTCTGCTGATGTTGCCATAGGAAATATAACTTCAAATACAGGAGGACAATGCAGTCCTATATCTTTAGCAATATCATAAGCAGTGATAATATTGGCAAAGGCACGTAAGACGCGGTAACTTCCTTTTTCAATCCAGATATTGGGAAATCGATAGGTAAGAAATAGAGTTTTACCAAGGGGATTTTTCTTAAAGAAAGAAAAATTCTCTTCAAAGAGCCGTTCAATTACTGCCTCATCTACATATTTCCCCTCCCAATCCCACATAAATTCCTCACTGTTTAAATCAGAAAAAGAGAGAAAACACTCCTTTACTTCATCTCTGGAGTTAATAAAACTTTCACCTAACCAGAATGCTTTAGAAGCATTGTCAGGATGTTGAGTAACCATAGTTTTTGGAATTTTTCTCATAATCTAACCTCCATTGGTGAGCAACACGATACAACTTTTTATACACTTGGTTATTTAAGAGTCTGTGTTAAGTAAGGCCTTCCATAAATTTTTCAGTTGTTCAAAAGGACTTGGTCACTGTGCAAATCGTCTTAATAGAAAGATAGGTTACATTGAGCAAGATCTTAAGCTCTCTTTTAGTTATACTCAAAGGAGGCATAAGCACAATTACATTTCCCAGAGGTCTTAGAATTACGCCCAGCTTCCTTGCTTCCTCTGTTACCTTTATTCCGATTTTTCCCTCCCAGGGGTATGGTTCTTTGGTTTTTTTATCTTTGACCAGTTCAATCCCTACAATAAATCCTTTCTGTCTAATATCACCTACATGTTCAAGAAGCTGAAAATGCTTAAGTCCTTCTTTAAGAAATGTAATTTTATCTTCAAGTTTCATTAATATCTTTTCTTTACTAAAAATTTTGAGACTGGCAATTGCACAAGCACAAGCTAAAGGATTGCCGGCATAGGTATGGCCATGAAAAAAAGTCTTCTTTTCTCCATATCCACCCAGAAATGCCTGATAAACTTCATTGGTTGTAACTGTAACCGCTAAGGGAAGATAGCCAGCAGTGATAGATTTAGCTAAACATAAGATATCCGGACTTATCCCTTCCCATTCACAGGCAAACATTTTACCTGTTCGGCCAAAACCTGTAGCTACTTCATCGACAATCATTAGTATTTTATATTTATTACAAACACTTCTCACTTTCCTCAAAAATCCTTTCGGCTGAGTAATCATACCACCAGCTCCCTGAACCAAAGGCTCAATGATTAAGGCTGCTACTTCTTTATGGTTACGAGACAAAATCTTTTTTAGCTCATCAATGCATTTTATCTTACAAGTTGATTTAGTCAAGTTTAGATGACAGCGATAACAGTAGGGAGCTTTTACCTTCAGAGTCTCAAAAAGAAGTGGATTAAATATTTGTCGAAATAAAGCTACCCCCCCTATGCTTACAGAACCAATTGTATCCCCATGATAGGCATTGAAGAAAGAAATAAATTTAGTCCTTTTCTCTTCTCCTTTTTGTTGCCAATATTGAAATGCCATCTTCAAGGCAATTTCTACTGCAGTTGAACCATCATCTGAGTAAAAGATGCGAGTTAGCCCTTCCGGAGTAATCTCTAACAACATTTTTGCCAATTCAATTGATGGAACATTCCCAAGACCCAATAAAGTAGAATGAGATATTTTATCAATTTGCTTCTTTAAAGCAAAATCAAGATCTTTCTTTCTATGTCCGTGTAAATTTACCCATAGAGATGAAATGCCATCTAAGTACCATCTGCCTTCAATATCTTTAAGAAAAGACCCTCTACCCTCTTCAATTATCAAAGGCTCCTCGTCCTGGTAATCCTTCATCTGAGTATATGGATGCCATAGAGAAGCTCGGTCCCAATCCTTGAGAACAGAAGACTCTGAAGTTACAAATCGCAGATTTGTCCTGTTAGAGATATTTTTTCTAAAAGGCTCTCTGCCTTTTTCTAAAATAGAATCAATATTAATTTTTTGGCCACTTTTTTTTAATTTTTTTCTTTTCATACCCAGAACAATAATAGCTCAGACTATAACAGTCTTACCTATATCCTCTCATCTGTACTGGTAATAAATACTGTCTTTCTCACTACTTACAACACAACCCTCTCGCAAACAAAATTTCAAATGTAATAGAAAATATCCCTGGATACAACTTTTGAAGCCTTAAGATATATTTCCCTTTAGCTAAACCATCCAATTTTAATTCCATACCATTATTGGCGCCAATAGCCTTCAGCCATCTGAGAAAAGAGAGAAAATCCTCAAAGGCAATTTTCTCTTTCTCAGTATCAATGTTAAACTCTTGCAAGGCTAAACTTCTCATAAGAAGATAGAGAGAATCTTTGTTTGGGAAGCTATGCTTGGACTTTATTTTTACCCCGTTAGAAATTTTGTTCAAACGGTCGCTATAGATATTTCTAACAGAGCATAATTCTGTCTCTACCAAAATGTGATGCAATTCCTGCAAAGAGCCTGTGCCTAAAGTAGTAAAGTAAAATCTTCCGTCCGGCTTTAAGACTCTAATGGCTTCTTTTAGAGCTAATTTTATATCCGGTGCCCACTGAAAAGCAAGATTTGAGAATACAAGGTCAAAGAAATTCTCATGATAAGGTAAACATTCAAAGTCAGCCTCTTCAAATTCAATAGAAGTCAAACCAACAACTTTTGCTCTCCTTCGTGCATACTCAACCATACCAGGGGCAATATCACAGCCAAACACTTGAGCATCAGGAAAAGTTCTGGCTAATTTCAAAGTCAGACTTCCTGTCCCCATACCAATATCTAAAATTTTAGTATAATTATCTCAATCGGCGGGGGTATAGGATAGTAAATGTTCACCCCACTTCCGTTGAGGAAGAGCATTTAAATCATAAGTTGTTGCGGCTCTTGAGAAAAATTCTTTTATCTTTGTTTTATCCATTTCCCTAATTCGTAGTTGAACTCTTCTGGCTTAGTTAAGAATGGAAGATGTCCGCTTCCTTTTATTATTACCAAAGAGGAATTTTTAATTATCCTATACATATAAACCGACGCCTCTTGTGAAATTAGAGGATCTTTCTCCCCGCAGATAATTAAAGTTGGAATATCTATCTTTGAAAGAGATTTACGAAAATCACTTCTCTTTAAGATATCTAATGTAGATAGGAGTGCCTCTTTTTTAGGAAAAGGTTCTCCTGGAAGATAGGTATCTTTCTTCTCTTGAGATGTAAAAAATGAGTTGTGGAATTCCTGAAGTGCCAGTTTAAGATTGTGGTTTATTTGCTTACGCAAGAATCTGATATTTTTTAGATTAAATCCAAAAGGAAATCCATCTGTAGTGACAAACTCAGGGGTCCCAGCAACTAAAACCAAAGAACCTATTTTGAAGGAGGAATCCTCTGCTAATTTAAAAAGCAAAAGGCAGCCGAATGACCAACCGATTAAAACAGGCTCCCCTAAATTATATTTTTTACAGAGCGATATTATATATTCCTTAGTATAAGATAAGAAGTCTTTTTTTTCCTCCCAGGCTGACTTTCCATGTCCGGGAAGATCTAAGGTAAGGGCACAATAATCTTGTGAGAAATATTCCACCTGTCTCTGCCAGACTCGCGAATCAGTCCCCCAGCCATGAAGAAAGACTAAAGGCCTACCTTTTCCTCTTAATTCCCAATGTATCATCATATTATTCCCAACCTTTTGCCTATTTTTTTGCAATATTTAAGGGCATAGACTAAATCAGATTTTTTATGTCCGGAAGTTACCGTAACCCTGAGTCTGGCTTCTCCTTCCGGGATAGCAGGAGGACGAATGCCCTGGACAAAGATGCCTTCATCAAATAATCTCTGGCTGAACTCCATAGTAAGTTTTACATCACGGGTTAAAAGAGGAATTATAGGAGACTGAGAATCCATAATATTAAAGTCCGAATTCTTTAATCCTTCCTTGAAAAATTCTACATTTTCCCATAATCTCTCTCTCCTCTCAGGCTCAGTTTCAATTATTTGAAGAGCTTTTATTGAAGCGGCACATATAGAGACCGGCAAGGCAGTGGTATAGATAAATGCTCGTGATTTATTAATCAGGTAATCAATAAGAATTTTTGAGCCACAGACAAATGCTCCAAATGTCCCTACTGCCTTACTTAAAGTTCCCATCTGGATATCCACTTTACCTTCAAGCCCAAAATGCTCTACTGCTCCTTTCCCATTTTTTCCAAATACTCCAGTAGCATGAGCTTCGTCAACAAAAAATAGAGCTTCATATTTTTTTGCCAACTCCACAATCTCCGGCAATGGAGCAATATCTCCATCCATACTGAAAATAGTATCAGTTACAATCAACCTCTTTTTGTAATTCCTGCGAGGTCTTTTGAGTAACCTCTCTAAGACATTCAAATCTTTATGGGGATAACGCCTAAACTCTGCCCTACTTAAAACGATCCCATCAACAATGGAGGCATGGTTTAGTTTATCAGAAAAGACAATATCTCCCCTTCCTACCAATGCTGAAATTATTCCGCAGTTTGCTGTATAACCTGTATTGAATAGAAGTGCTCTATCAACTTCTTTGAACTCCGCAATTCTTTCTTCTAACTCCTGATGAAGCCTCATATTCCCTGAAACGAGACGGGATGCTACTGAGCCTATGCCATATTTTTTTAGGGCTTCTTGAGCAGCTTTTTTAAGTCTGGGGTCATTAGCCAATCCAAGATAATTATTGGAACAGAAGTTTATAACCTCTTTACCATCAATCTTTACTTTTGCACTCTGTTTTCCTTCTACCAGTCTTAAAATACGCAACAAGCCTTTTTTCTCTATCTTTCGTAATTCCTCTTTAAGGACTTCCATTGACCTTTAACCCCAAATCCTCAATCATCTTCAGATCTTCATCAGGCAAACTTCCCTTTGTAGTTAAATAATCTCCAATTATTATGGCGTCAGCACCAGCTATGAATATTAGTGATTGTAAACTTCTCAAATTAGACTGCCTACCACCACAAATCCTGAGCTCTTTTTTAGGCAGAATAAGACGGAATATGGCAACTGATTTAAGAATCTCTAAGGGTTCAAGCAAAAGATTGTTTTCTAATTTTGTTTTAGGTATAGGATTAAGGAAATTTACGGGGATACAATCTACATCCAGCTCTTTTAGAGCAAAGGCCAACTCCACCCGCTGTCGGGGAGTCTCCCCCAGCCCAAATATTCCACCACAACAGATCTCCAATCCTATTGATTTTACCATCCTAACTGTAGCAAGGCGATCGTTATATGTATGGGTGGAACAGATATTTTTGAAAAAAGTCTCAGATGTCTCAAGATTATGATTGTATCTTACCAGACCTGAAGACTTCAACTTTCTCAGATATTCTTCAGATATAAAACCTAAGGAAGCATCTAAGCAAAGTGAGGGAAATTCATCTTTAATTTTAGAGAAAGCTCTACAGATTATATCTATCTCTTCTCCATCCTTAATTCCCTGGCCACTCCTCACCACACAGAATCTATTTGCTTTCATTTCCACAGCCTTCCTCGCTCTCTGGATAATTTCATCTTCAGAGATAAGTGGATAGGTCAGGATTTTGGTATTATGATAGATTGACTGGGAACAGAAAGCGCAATCCTCAGGGCAATCTCCTGACTTAACATTTGTAATTGCACAAAGATTTACTATATCTTTTCTAAACTTAGCTCGCACAGAGTTAGTCAGGCTGAAAAGGTAGCCCAATCTTTCATCAAGTTCTATCTCCAGAAGTTTTACTGCCTCCTCAAAGGAAATTCCTTTTCCAGAAAGTGCAGGATGTTCTAATTTATTCAGGAGCTTAAGCATTTGCATCCCTGACTCAATATCTTTTTTACCACATCCTTATCATTAAAAGGTATTTTCTTATCTCTGCCTTGGGCAGAAACAATTTGCTCATCCTCATGTCCCTTGCCAGCGATGAGAACCAAATCACCATTTCCAGCAAGGTTTAAAGCTTCTTTTATTGCCTCAAAGCGGTTTTCAATAATTAAACCCAGCCCTTTCCTGCTACGGAGAGACACTTCGCAGTAAGAA
>CAYOMG010000033.1:6869-8782 GCA_964404995.1 uncultured Planctomycetia bacterium
CCTCAATCTCTTTTATAATCTTCAGGGGCTCCTCACTCCGAGGATTATCCGAAGTTAAAATCATAATATCACTTAATTCTGCTGCTACCTCACCCATTAAAGGTCGTTTTGTTTTGTCTCTATCTCCTCCACAACCAAAAACCACAATAACTTTACCCTTAGTAAGTCCTCTTGCGGTTTGAAGAACATTCCTGAGAGCATCAGGGGTATGAGCATAATCAACTACTACATTAAATGGCTGCCCGCAATCTATCTGCTCAAATCTTCCAGGAATATTTTTTACTTTGGCTATCGCCTCTCTAATCTCGTTAAGACCTATCCCTTCACTTATCCCCACAGCAATAGAAGCCAGAGCATTGTAGACATTATGCTTTCCAAGTAATTGAAGATGTATAGTAGTTTTACCAAGAGGAGTAGTTACATTAAATCTTAGCCCTCCCCACGAGAAAGCTATATCATAAGCCCTCACATTTGCCTCTTGTTCTATCCCATAAGTTAATATTTCCACCCCGTTAGAAATTTTGTTATCTCTTCTTGAAGTTTTGGTATTTCTAACGGGGTCCACCTTAGTATTTTTAATAATATGCTCAGCATAAGGGCTATCAATATTTATAATTGCCCTCTTTTGAGTTTTGGAGGAGTAATTGAGGAGTTTGAATAACTTCACCTCTGCTTCTAAATAATCCTCCATTGTTTTATGAAAATCCAGATGGTCACGACTTAAGTTGTTAAATACTCCCACATCAAATTCACAACCTGTCACCCTATCCAGGGCTAAAGCATGAGAGGTGACCTCCATAACTACAGAGTCAAAACCATTTTCAACCAACTCTTTAAACATTAACTGAAGTTCTAAACTTGGAGGGGTAGTCCAGGGTGCAGGCAGAATTTTATCTCCTAATTGATAAGAAATAGTTCCAAACAGGGCAGTTCTTTTACCTACTTCTATGAGAATCTGTCTTACTAAATAGGTAATTGTGGTTTTACCGTTGGTGCCGTAGATTCCAATTAGCCGCAAGTTTCTTGATGGGCAGCCGTAAAATCTACTCCCTAAAATACCAAGAGCATATCTTGTATTTGGGACTTTAATAACCGTAATACCTTCTATCGTCTCAATATCTTTCTCCACCACCAATGCACGGGCGCCTTTCTTTATTGCCTCAGGGATAAAGGCGTGCCCATCAAAATTAAAACCCGGGATACAGACAAATAAAAAACCCTCTTCTACCTTTCTCGAATCACAGGCAATTCCCCGAATTTCTAAATCCTGGCTACCTTTGAGATTTTTATCTTTTAAATTCTCAATTAGTTCTCTTAAAATTTTCTCCATCAACTCTGACCCATTTTTACATTTTTATATTCCTGTCATTGCGAGCGCCCTCGTTGTCATTGGAGGTTGAAGCCTCGCTCATCGGAAGTTTTACAATTATTATCATACAATATCAAATAATGTTTTTTGCTTCTCTACCTCAACTTTTTTATTCCTTTTTATTTCTGCAAATTTACCATCCAATCTTTTTAATATAACATCATAATATTCCTTTGATATATCCATTGTTATAAAATTTCGTTTCAGTCTCTTGGCAACTGCCACCGTTGTTCCTGTGCCTCCGAAAGGATCTAAAATTAAATCGCCATTATTAGAACTTGTTTTTATTATTAGCTCTAATAAATCTTCAGGCATTTGACAAGGATGTTTTCCTATGCGTTCTTTAAAAGTGCCACAAACTCTTGAAAATTGCCAAACATCATCAGGAATTTTCCCTAACGGATTTGCCCGTTTATCTTTGTAGATAAGTTGTCTTGCAGAAGGAACCCTTATGTTTCTACTGTTAAATGTAAATCGTTCTTTGTCTTCAGTAAAATATAAGATATGAGTATGGGCACGATTAAATTTTTTTCTCTGATTTTGC
>CAYOMG010000034.1:0-4256 GCA_964404995.1 uncultured Planctomycetia bacterium
CAGGTAATAACTCTATAGCCTTTGATAGAGAGCGATATTTTTCTTCAAGTTCTGTTATGTTTTCACCTACTGGAGCTTTTTGATGCTCTATATGTAAAACACCCGCCTTTCCTAACGCCTTGAGTGTAGGGTCTATGTCTCTTGAGTGCACTATCAGGGTTATTTTTTTCATAGATACTATCATAGTGCTATCTCCTCTAAAATTAGTTTTTCGATTTTACTCTTGGCGATTTTAGAACGACCCACTGCATTTGTCTGCTGGTCACCTAAATAAATCTTTATAATACGCACATCTTCTCTACATTCAGGAATCTTTACCTTTTCAAACAAATTAACTCTCTGCATTGTTATTCTTAATTCAATTCCTAAAATTTTTAACTGTGCCTCAAATATCTTTTCTTCTTCAAGCAGCACCACAAGCTGTTTGCCCTTTTCAATAGCTATATCTACCCATAAAGGCGTTAAAAATAAATCATATTCACCATCTTCAAAATCAACCTGCTCTAGCAAAGGTATGTCAACACCTGCGATATTTAAATTTCTTCTAACAATTTGCTTCGGCTTAATCCATTTAGAAACATAATCTTCAGGTTCTTTCAAAAGACCTGCCCAGACACTTATCTTATCTTTTAGATTATCTATCTGCTGTATTTTCAAACTTAATTTCTTGTGGACACGCTGTATTTCAATCTGCAACTGCTGCTTTTTTAACTGTAAAATCGGTAAGTAATGCTCGAACTGTTTTAACGCATCTCGTTGCCTTTTGAGTTCTCCTTTTGTAAATTTAATCTTTGCCATTTTTAGTTTTGAGCTTTGAGCTTTGAGCTTTGAGCTTTTTATTTGGCCAGAATTCTTCTATGAGTTCTGATTTTATACCTGTTTCAAATGGCTCAAAAGAATCAGCCATAATCTCCCATCCCAAATCCAGTGCTTTCTCAAGAGGAATATTTACAGAAAGAGCCATCATCTTCTCTTCAAATATCTTACCGTATCGCAGGAGTTTTTTATCCCATTCGTCCATCTGAAAGCCCATTGCCTGTTTTTCCAGAGTTTCCCTGTAATCAGCAAAAAGCTGAATCATCCTATCCATAACAGTCCTGTGGTCTTTTCTGGTCTTGTCATTTACCTGTTGCTTGAGACGACTCAGAGAGCCAAATGGCTCAATGGATTCATTTCTTAAATAGAACTGACCTTCTGTTATGTACCCAGTGTTATCCGGTACAGGATGGGTAACATCATCCCCAGGCATCGTAGTAACTGCAAGGATTGTAATAGAACCTGCTATATCAAAATCGACTGCTCTCTCATATCGGATGGCAAGCTGGCTATATAAATCTCCGGGATAACCTCTATTTGAAGGTATCTGTTCCATTGTAATAGAAATTTCTTTTAGTGCGTCAGCAAAATTTGTCATATCAGTTAAAAGAACCAGTACACGTTTACCTTTAAGAGCAAACTGTTCTGCAACAGCTAAAGCCATATCAGGAACTAATAGACACTCAACGGTAGGGTCTGAAGCAGTATGAACAAAAAATATTGACTTTGATAAAGAACCATGTTTTTCTAATGTGTCACGGAAAAAAAGATAATCATCATATTTTAACCCTATACCTCCGAGGACTATTAGATCTACCTCTGCCTGCATTGCAATGCGGGCAAGAAGTTCATTGTATGGCTCTCCTGGCACAGAAAAAATAGGAAGTTTTTGAGATTCTACAAGAGAGTTAAAAATATCTATCATTGGTATACCTGTACGTATCATTTTGCGAGGTATAATTCTCTTAGCAGGATTTACAGGAGGACCACCTATATCAATCATATTCTCCTCAAGACAAGGACCATTGTCCCTTGGTAGCCCAGCACCATTAAATATGCGGCCTAAAAGATTCTCGCTAAAGGAAACCATCATTGGATGACCTAAAAATCTTACCTTATCGTCTGTTGAGATACCTCTGCTTCCGGCGAAGACTTGTAAGTATATACGCTCTCGGTCTATTCTAATTACCTGAGCAAGGGAGCTACCTGCCCTTGAAGAAATCCTCGCTAAATCTTTATATCCTATATCCTTTGCTTCAACAGTTACGACATTCCCGGCTATCTGTATTATGCGATTATATATCTTATGCATTTAACGAGCAGACAATTTACGGAGCGCAAGCTACGTAAATTGTAGACCGAAGGCCGTCTGCGAGTTACGTTGCCTTCTTCTTAAACTACAGCTCCGTAACTTATGGTCTCATTTATCTCTTTTTCCTTTTCAAAAAATGCTTTTGTTTCCCATTCAATAGAGTTCCATTCAATAAATTTTTGCCTTAAATTTTGGAAAAATCTTCTGGCACTATTTTTATTTTCAAAACTGAAATCTATCTCTATAATTTCATAAATTATATGGAATACGTATCTCTGCCTCTCTTCTATAGTAGAAGCATCTATCTCATCAAATGCATTCTGTTGTAAGTAAACTGAATCTACAAATTCTCCCTTTAAATAAACAATAAAGTCAAAGAGGGAAGTTCCTTCTTCTCCTACGACTTTCATCATCTGGTTTACTTCATAGCTCCTTCTTAGAATCTTCTGCACTTTTATTACTTCCTCATCATCAATAAAACTCTTATATTTACTCCAACTCTCCAGTGGGTCTATTGCAGGATATTTCCTGGCATTGGCTCGGTCTCCCGAAAGGCCGTGGAACGCGCCGACGACTTTAAGTGTGGCCTGTGTAACCGGCTCTTCAAAATTCCCGCCTGCAGGGCTCACTGTGCCACCTATTGTTACAGAACCAAACCCGCCATTACGCAGTCTTACAACTCCTGCTCTTTCATAAAAAGAAGCTATCCTTGTCTCAAGATACGCAGGGAATGCTTCCTCTCCAGGAATTTCTTCCAACCGACCTGACATCTCACGCATTGCCTGCGCCCAGCGTGAAGTAGAATCAGCCAATAAGAGCACATGCAAACCCATTTGCCTATAGTATTCTGCAATAGTAACAGCTGTATATACACTTGATTCTCTGGCAGCAACAGGCATCGAACTTGTATTGCAGATAATAACTGTTCGTTCCATTAACGACCTATTTGTCTTTGGATCTATAAGTTCAGGGAATGTCCTGAGCGTTTCAACAACTTCTCCTGCTCTCTCTCCACAGGCGGCTATAATAACAATATCTATCCCGGCATGCTTGCTGATCAACTGTTGCAAAACTGTTTTACCGGAGCCAAAAGGACCAGGTACGCAATAAGCTCCTCCGAGGGCAACAGGCATTAAAGTATCAATGATTCTAATCTTCGTAATAAGGGGCTTTGAAGGTTTTAATTTTTCAGCATAAGCTGTTATTGGCATCTTTACAGGCCAGATCTGCTGCATCGTGGCATTGTGAATTCTTCCCTGTTCATCTTTAAGTTTTGCGATTACCTCCTTCAGGTTATATGTGCCTTTGCTTACGATACTTTCTATTCCCAATTCACCGTTTAAAGCAAATGGCACCATAATCCAGTGTTTAAAGATTCCTTCATACACAAAGCCAAGTTTGGCACCTGATTTGACCCTATCTCCTTTTTTAGCAAAAGGTGTAAATTCCCATTTAGCTTCATCAGGTAATGCCTCAAGATATACTCCGCGTTTTAAGAAAAAACCACACACCTGTGCAAGCTGTGGCAACGGATTTTGAAGTCCATCAAATATCTGTCCCAGGAGCCCAGGGCCTAATTCAACCGAGAGAAGTTCATCTGTAAATTCAACCTTTTCTCCGACTTTTAACCCTTTTGTATCTTCATAGACTTGAAGTTCAGCCATATTGCCTCTTATACGTATTACTTCAGATTTCAAACGTTCGTCTTTATGTACAATAAAAGCGACTTCATTCTGTACAACATAGTCTTCAAATTCAACAATTACCATATTCCCGCTTATGCCTATAATTTTTCCCTCTCTTTTATCAGTCATTCTATCACCTGCTCCAGTAATCCTTGTAGCACTCGCATGCCTCCTCCTGAATTTATTCTTTCCCAGCGCTCCAGAATCTGTAACTGCAATGCATATGTAACTAAATAATCAATATCAAAATAATGTCCTATGCCAAGCTCTTCTATTTTATCCCATCTGAGGCGGTCCAGAGAAAGCTCTGCTTCAAGAGGAGAATCTTGATTAGTGACCTGTCGCACAAATCCAGCTATAAAAGGGTCTGGATAACCTTCGCCCCGAATATATTGAGCAGAGTCCTTCGATTGTCTAACTGCTCGGCTTCTAACTATTGCATT
>CAYOMG010000034.1:4266-8718 GCA_964404995.1 uncultured Planctomycetia bacterium
GTATCAAATATTTTCCATTCTCTTAATGTCGGTGAAGGGTCTTTTATATTTTCGTAAGGCGAAATTCTTACTCTATTAATAATCTCCAGGTCGCGTATACTTAGCTGTTCCTGACAGAGTGTGAGAAAATCGCTATATAAAAATGGCATTTTCATGCCGAATTCCAGCATTGGTAAACTTGCAACAAGATAATAATATGTATGCCCCATAATAAAAACTTATCCCTTTATCAACTTAGTTAATTCTGGATTAAGATAAGCGCATAATGCTTCTGTCAGTCCTTCATCTGTAAAATCAAAAAAGGATTTTCCTTTATCAAAACTTATAGAAAATCCTGCATTAATATTTGGTGAGGGTTTGAATTCTATTCCGTTTTTAATCTTCTCTTTCAATTCAAAAATGAAAGTGTTTTTAAGCTCTTGCAGGTCTTCATTTTTTAGCAATATCTTTATATCGGAACTTTTGCCATCTTTTTCAACGAATTTTTCTATTAAGCTTCCTAAAATAACTGCCATATATTCATGGGACATTGCCTTGGTAGTTTCAGCAGAGATAATTTTATCAAAAATCTTCCTGATTTCATCCTTAAGAGAAAGAATTAAATCTCTGAATGCCTGTTTAAGAACTATCTCTGTTGTTTCTTCTCTCTTTTTAGCTTCGGCTTTAGCCTCCTCAACTATTCTTTGTGCCTGCTTCTTTGCATCTATAAGAATTTTCTCAGCATCATCTTTTGCTTTTAATTCTATAGCTCTGGCTTTCTCTTCTGCTTGTTTTACACCTTCCCGGTTAATCTTTTCAAGAAGTTCTTTCAGTTTTTCTTCCATGACAAAATCTCCATAATATATTAAATATTAAAGTTTAAATATCAAAATTACATATAAAAATGTAAAATTATTTTTCTTAGTGCTGGAGGTAGAAACACCAGTATAGAACTTAGCACACCTTCAGTGCGAACTTGTAGGGGTCGGATTTATCCGACCCGCGGCAACTACAACTATAACAATAAAATGAGAAACTGTCAACAGTTCAGAAGATGATTTACGGGAGATGATTTATGAATAAGATAACCAAAAAGAAGGGGAGAGCTATTAGAATTTAGTTATAGGAAGTTTAGGTAAGAGGAAAGAGGAAAGGGGACATTTGTTAATTTTAAAGTAATTAAGTATTGTGTCCTCAGAATTTTTCTTAAATTTTCTCAGTAACTTATGATCTTTTTCCATAATTTAAAACTTCGTTTTATCTACTCCCTGGTTTCACCAGGGGTATCTCTTTTTTACATAGGGGACATTTTTCAGGAGTATAGGTAGGCAAGTTGAGCTTTATTAAATATTTATATTTAGAGCGGAATTTTGTTTCAGATTCACTTCTATCAGCAATAGCACCTATTCCAACCACTCTTGCACCCAAGCTTTTTACTAATTCTACTACCGCTCTCGTAGAATTGCCTGTAGTTACTACATCTTCTACCACTAATACTCTATCACTGGGAGTAAGAGCAAACCCTCTACGCAAGGTCATCCTTCCTGATTCTCTTTCAGCAAATACAGCTTTTGCACCTAAGGTTTTACCCATCTCATGAGCCAAAATTATACTTCCAATAGCAGGTCCTATAATACAAGTAACACGATTTGTCCTGAACTTATCTGCTAATGCAGAAGCAAGCCTTGCTGCATGTTTAGGATATTGAAAAGCCAAAGCACATTGTAAATATTGACTTGAATGAAGTCCACCGGAAAGTTGAAAATGTCCACTTATTAAAGCTTCTGAATCCTGTAAAATTTTCATTATTTCTTCTTGTTTATCCATAATTTCGACTTTACCTCCTCAATTAATTTCTTTGGGTCTTTACTCTGGATTATGGGTCTTCCCATAACTAAATAATCTGCACCTTTGTTTGCTGCCTCCACAGGTGTTATATTCCGACGATGATCATTTCTTGAAAAACCTTCCGGCCGTACGCCTGGAGTTATTATAATCATCTCGTCCCCAAATTCCTGTCTTAATAAATCTATCTCTTGACCTGAACAGACCAATCCGTCAATACCTGCTTCTTTAGCCATCTTTGCTAAAATTAACATCTCATCCCTGACAGAATTATATATTCCTAACTGCTTTAAGTTATTACCATTCAGGCTGGTCAAAATACCTACACCTATAGAAAATGATTTTTGACCTGAAGTTTCACTGGATACTTCCACTGCTTTCTTTATCATATCACCTCCGCCTTGAATATGGAGAGTGTACATAGAAATTTTATATTTTAATAAATTTGAAACTGTTCTTGCTACTATTTCTGGAATATCATGTAATTTTAAATCAACGAAAACTTGCGCACCCATATTTATAATTTGTTTTATAGCCTCCGGGCCATATGAAGAAAAAAGCCTCATCCCAATTTTATATAATTTTACTTCAGGTAATAATCTATCTACCAGTCTTTTAGCACTCTCTAAATCATCAAAGTCCAATGCAGCTATAATTTCTGGTATGTGTCTCATTTATGCTATAGTCAAGCAACCAATCAAACTATTTATATCTTTTATTTTATTTTTCTTTAGATAATCTTCTAAACTCGTTATAATTTCTATACAAGTTTTTGGATTTACAAAATTTGCGCATCCTACAGCTACACAAGTAGCACCAGCCATTATAAACTCAATTGCATCTTCAGCACACATAATACCACCTGAAGCTATTATAGGAAGTTCAACTTCTTGAGCTACCTCCCACACCATTCTTAATGCAATTGGTTTTATACATGGACCACTCAAACCACCAGTAACGCTGGATAATTTTGGCTGTTTTGTTTGAATATCTATAGCCATACCAATAAAAGTATTGACTAAACTTAAAACATCTACCCCACCATCATAGGCACCTTTTGCAATAGAAATTATATCTGTAACATTCGGAGAAAGTTTAGCTATCAAAGTAAGCCCAGTTACTCTTCTTGCAGCTTTTACTACTTCATAAGTCATATATAAATCCTGGGCAAATTGCGGAGGCATCATACGTCCAATAGTTTGACCTGCTTCATAAATAAGATTTGGACAGGAGAGATTAAGTTCAATGCCTGAAATTTCTTTCCTATCAGACAATTTTGATGTTAGCTTTACAAATTCTTCTACTCTTTCTCCTGCAATGCTAACTATAATAGGAACACCCAATTTTTTTAGGTAAGGCAGTTTATTTTTAATAAACTCATCTACACCCTTATTAGCTAACCCTATTGCATTTAACATTCCACAAGGGGTCTCTGCAATCCTTGGAGGAGAATTGCCGCTTTTAGGTTTAACTGTAATAGTTTTAGTTATAATTGCACCTAAATTATTAACTGGAATAAGTGGTTCAAATTCTTTAGCATATCCAAAAGTCCCAGAGGAAGCAATTACTGGATTTTTAAGCTCTATATTGCCTATAGTAACTCTTGCATTAGGCTTAAATCTACCCTTTTTACTATTATGGATTTCCTTCATTTTTTCTCACTCGCAGATTAGCACAGATTTAATGTTTTTATCTGTGCTCATCTTGTATTTCCTCATCTGTGTTCATCTGTGGTTCTACCATTGAATTTGTTTTGCTTCAAATACCGGCCCCTCTGTACAAACTCTACTATAGCCTGAATTAGTCTTAACTACGCAGCCTAAACATACACCTATTCCACAGCCCATATTTTGCTCAAAACTTATCTGAGTAGGTATTTTCTTATTTATACATATCTTAGCAGCACCTCTTAACATATCAAGAGGTCCGCAGATATAAACTCTCGTTAAAAATTTAGGAAATAAATTATTTACCTCATCTTTAAATATTTCCGTAACCAGTCCTTTCTTGCCCAAGCTTTCATCTTCAATAATAATTTGCACCTCACAATTTAATTCCTCAAATTCTTCTTCACATAATATATGGTCTTTAGTTTTTGCCCCAATAAATACTTTTATATCACTTTCAGGATAAACCCCGTTAGAAATCAAAGATTTTCTAACGGGGTAAATCTTCCTTAATTTATAAGCTAACGCAAGTAGTCCAGCTACGCCTATGCCACCTGCTACTAATAAAAATTTATCTGCTTTTTTAATCGTAAAACCATTTCCACAAGGTCCTAATATATTTATTTTTTCGCCAGGCTTCTTCTTTGAAAGAAGCAATGTTCCTTTTCCCTTAACTTTAAACAAAATTTCAATTATGTCAACACCTATTTTATGTAAACTAAATGGTCGTCTAAGTAGGGGATTATATCCTTTAGAACATCTTATATGGACAAACTGACCTGGTGAGGCTATTTTAGCAATCTGAGGAGCTTCAATAGCCATAAGGTGCCTTTGTGGCTTAATCTGGGTATTAGAGATTATCTGTGCTTCTAATTGGTACATCTATTTAAAATTGGATCTTATTGCCGAAGTGTTTTAGAAGCTCGTTTGCCGCTGTGGATGCTGGTATCGGAAATACATG
>CAYOMG010000035.1:0-8301 GCA_964404995.1 uncultured Planctomycetia bacterium
GGTAGATTTTTACAAGTTCTATACGGAAAAATCCGTCTTATCATTCCCATAGCTTCCCTTAATAATCCTGCATTGGTATATGGGCCGAAATACTTAGCATTATTTCTTTTACCTCTTGTAACCCAGATTCTTGGGAAGGGTTCATCTCTTTTTATTTCTACTACAGGGAAGCTTTTATCATCTTTCAGCTCTATATTATATTTTGGCTTAGTCTCCTTTATAAGTCTCGCCTCATATAATAGTGCTTCTGCCTCTGTTTGTGTAGTTATAAAATCTAAATCTCTTAAATTTTCTAACAAAGCACTTTTTCGTTTAAAATCGTATCCTGAAGGATTAAAATAAGATGAAACTCTTTTTTTGATAGAAGACGCCTTACCTACATACAAAATCTCCCCTTTTTTACCTTTTATTATATATACCCCTGGAGAAGTAGGTAATTTTTCAAATAATTTTTCCAGTTTTTTTCTGTCTTTTTTCATATATCCATCTATAGAGTAATTTGATTTCATCTACTTTAAAAACAAAACAGAGTGCTATATATATTATAACCCCAGAAATTATAGGTATGAATAATGTTATTATCTTTCCAAGCATACTAATTTCTAATAATGCACTTGTTAAAGCAGTATAAATTAGCAAACACCCGAATCCCATAATTACAGCACAAAACATAATTTTTAAAAACGAATAAAAGATTCTCTTTTCATGTAAATGCCCTATTTTTTTTCTCAATATAACAAAAAGCATAATAAAATTAAAAATAGCAGATATACTGGTCGCAAGAGCAAGTCCGCCAATTTTTAGTGGCCACATAAGAATCAGGTTAAGTGTAATATTGATTATTAGAGACATGCCTGCAATCTTGACCGGCGTAGCAGTATCATTCATTGAATAAAAACCTGAAACTAATATTTTTATTCCAGCATAAGCAAAAAGTCCTATGGCATAAAATAAAAGTGCATAAGAGGTAATTTGTGTGGATTCAAAGCAAAATTCACCACGTTCAAACAGTGTAGAAATAATAGGTCTTCTTAATACTATAAGACCAACAGAAGCTGGAATAGTAATAAAAAATATATTTCTTAAAGAGAATGAAAGAGTATCTTTAAATTTATTCAGATTTTTCTCTAATGCCTGAATTGAAAAAGTAGGTAAAACTGCTTGTGCTAAGGAAATTCCAAATATAGCTAAAGGAAACTGGGTTACACGGTTTGCAAAGTATAGTGCAGCAATCCCCCCGCTACCTACTATAAATGCTAAAGAAGCTAATACAGTATCTACCAAAATGTTTATCTGATATATACAACTACCAATAATCCTTGGGAAAAGAAGTTTGACTATCCTTTTAATTTGGCTATGGTAAAATTTAATTTTTCTTTTTATTACCATCCCTTTCTTTTTTAATACGGGAATTTGAATACCAACCTGCAAAACACCTCCAATTAAAACCCCTACTGCAAGAGCTAAAACTCTTTCTTCTAAAATAGGTGCCAAAAATAATAATGTTAAAATAACGGATATATTTAGCATTGAATATCCTAAGGCTGGAACAAGAAAAGACTTTAAAGAATGTAAAATTCCCATACTATATGCTGAAAGCCCTATTAAAAATATATATGGGAACATTATCCGAGTTAACCTTATGGTAATATTTAACTTAGCTGGTTCTCCAATAAATCCAGGGGCTATAATTCTTACAATATATGGTGCAAAAATTATACCTAAGATAGTAATTATCAAAAGTATCAACACCATTACATTGAGTAAAGTATTTGCTAATTCCCAAAATTCCTTGCTACTTTTTTTAGATCTGTATTCGCTTAAGACCGGCACAAAAGCAGCGTTAGCTGCTCCTTCTCCTATTAAATCTCTCGATAAATTAGGAATACGGAATGCCACTATAAAAGCTTGTGTATATAACCCTGTACCAAAAAAATTGGCAATAAGTACATCTCTTATAAAACCTAAAATCCGACTTAAGCAAGTACCAAAACCAATAACCCCGGCAGATTTAACAATAGATTTATTAGTTGACATAGTAATATATTTGTGATAAGTTGAGTAAGTGAAGTTACAACTTATGGAAGTGAACATAAGTTGTATGACTGAACTTACCCAGCACTAATTTGCTAATAACTTCGTTAGATTCAAATTAGTGCTGGGTTCAATCCGCACAAATAACTTATGTTAGAGCATGTTAAAAATTATTGTTCCATAAGTTATGGGGTTACCCCATTAGAAATTATATTTCTAATGGGGCTCATTAAAGATGCCAAACTTGAAATCAGCTTTTAAAAGAATGCGATCTGATTCAAAAAAAGCTTTAAGGAATAAACAAATACAATCCGAACTTAAAACTTATATTAAGAAATTTCGGGGTTGTTTACAGCAAAACAATATT
This sequence comes from uncultured Planctomycetia bacterium, assembly GCA_964404995.1. Taxonomy (GTDB): domain Bacteria; phylum Omnitrophota; class Gorgyraeia; order M55B152; family CAYOMG01; genus CAYOMG01. Next base: position 2,402 of record CAYOMG010000035.1, read on the forward strand.
GAAAATGCTTCTAATATATTGAAAATCCTTATATCCAAATTAGATAAAGCAAGTTCTCGAGGAATAATACACAAGAATACAGCCTCTCGAAAAAAATCACGCCTTGTAAAAGAACTGGCGAAAGTTAAGACATAGCAATTCTCCTGTTTTTTCTAAGCTCTTTATACAATAGCTTACCCTTTACACAATCTTATTATAAAAAGCTGTATAGCTTCAGAAGATTCTTTTCTTCCTGTTTTTATTTCTAAATCTATTACCGCTAATTCTTTTATAGCATTTTTTAGATCGCACATATTAAAATTTTTTAACGCTGAGAAGAATTTATTTTCAAAGTATCTTATATTTAAAATCTTACAAATCTGGTATCTATCTTTAGATTTTTCTATTAACTGTTTTGCCTGCCATAATCTTCGTAATTGCCAGCTTAAAATCCCTATTATTTCTAAAAAATCAGTTCTTTCATTAAGTAGAGTTTGATAAATTTCTAAACTATCTTTTAAGTTCTTATCTGCAATTTTCTCAACCAGACTAAAAACAGAATACTTAACACTCTTACCTATAAACTTTTTTACTAAAGATGGTGTCACTTGCAAATAATCTTTAGCGTATATACTCAATTGTTCTAAAACATCATTTATAACCCATAAATTGTTACCAATCTTTTCCTTTAATAATTCAATCGTATCCGGGGAAATGTTTATATTTTTTTCTTTTGTTTTTTTATAAATCCATTTGGAAAGCTTACTTCCATATAATGAGTCGCAATGTATAAGTTCAGAGTTATTTTTATGTTCAGAATAAAACTTTAAAGCTTGTGCTTTGTTTTTTATAATAATAATAAAGAGACAGAGGAGAGTAGGCTGGGACAAAAAGTTAAAAAGCTGTTTTTTTTGATTTGAATCAAATCTTTCTACATTTTTTACTACTATAATTTTCTTTCTTTGACTAAAAGAATGGGTGGCTGCGGAGGATAATATTTTTAATACATCACTATCTTCAGCATAAAAAGTTTCTACTATTAATTCCGTTAAAAAACTTTTTTTGGCAGGATATGATTTAGTAGTTTTCTCTAACGAGGCAAATAGATTATTAGTCCTGGCCGAAAATTTATTAATTATTTTTTTTAACTCGGATTCTCTCAGAAAATCATCTTCACCAGTTATTATATAAACATCATTTCTTTCGGTCACCAAATTTCAATAGTCCTTCTTACAACTCTTCTTGCTAAGTCAGATATAGCTTCACCTAACGCCTCCCCTTCACTTTTAGCTAAAGGACCAGTGGCATGATAAGTGGAATCCCCTATTAAGTTGTTAATTTTCCATAATACCTTATTTTCTTTGTTATCTATAAATGTTAAATTTACAACAACAGAAAGTCTATATTCTTTAACTTCATCAAGTTCTGTATATCTTAATGACTGCCTATAATACCTTATTAATTCTCCTTTAAGAGTTGCGTCACTATCTTCCTTATTTGAAAGTCTCAAACCCCCATCATAAGAGAATCTCTCTCTTATAGCTTTGGTTATCTTAATTTCTAAACCAGCGTAATATAGTTGATGTTCAGCGATAAAATCTATTTTATTCTCAAAAGGAGGCACATGGATACTTTTAATGTGAGGAGGCAAAAGAGAGCGAGTTGTGTAACCACAACCTATTAAAGTAGAGAGTAGAAAGTAGAGAGTAGAGAGTAATAAAATCTTATTTTTTATTATCATCTTTTTATGCATGGCAGTTAATCTTTCGAAGCTGAGAACAGCAAAATCCACATGCTCACCATATGAAGAGACATCTATAACTTTTTCACATATTGAATTTTTAAAAATTAAAACTGTTAAAACGAATATAACATGCTCATAAGTTGCTGTCAAGTCTGTTAAAAATACCTGTTAAAAATATTTGCCTTATAAAGACTAAATATGGTATAGTTTATAGTAGAGAGGTTAATTTCGCACCTATCACCCTACTCTCTTATAAAAGGTGTGGGGGATGTGCTCATTAAAAATGGAACTTGAACATAAGCTCACTCCAAAACTTATACATCGATTAAGACTTTATCCACAAATGCGGCAAGCTATACATATCTTACAGTTAACTCTTCCTGAATTGCGAGAACTGGTAGAACAAGAATTTGAAGAAAATCCTTTACTTGAGCTAATAGAAAAAGAAAATAAAGAACAAAGTATAGATGCAGAATTAAAAGAAGCATTAAGTGAAGATAGGTTAGATTATTTCCTCCCTGCTCAAGCTAGCGAAAAAGACCTCGAAGATAAACAGAAAAGAAAGATATATCAAGAATCACTTATAACAAAATCTTGCTCCCTGCAGGACGTCTTACTTGAGCAGCTAATTATAAATACAGATAGTCAAACCCAAATCAAAATTGGTGAGATTATTATTGGGAATATTAACGATAATGGATATCTGGAATGTCAGCTAAAGGATATTGCAAAACAAGCAAGTGTAAATGTTAAAGAAACAGAAAAAGTTCTATCTATTATTCAAAGTTTTACTCCTGCTGGAGTTGGAGCAAGAGATTTAAGAGAAAGTCTTCTTATACAGCTAAAACTCAATAATGAACAAAATTCCCTTGCTTATAAAATTGTAGATTCTTACTTATTAGATTTAGAAAAGAAAAGATTTGATATAATCACTAAAAAATTAAATATAACGATAGAAGATATGGAAAATGCTCTTAAGAAAATTATCTATTTGGAGCCAAAACCCGGGAGATCTTTCACCCAGGAAGAATCAAAGTATATAATTCCTGAACTTTCTATTTTAGAAAACGCAGGAGAACTGGAAGTTGTTCACTATAACCAACAACTCCCAACTTTAAAGGTAAGCAAATTCTATAAAAATTTGATAAACGATGGAGCAACAGATACTAAAACAAAAGAGTATTTAAAAGAGAAACTCGGTGCTGGATTATGGCTTATAAAAACCATACGCCAAAGACAAGAGACAATATTAAATGTAGCAAGATTTATAGTTAACTACCAGAGAGATTTTATAACTGGTAAAAAAATATACCTAAATCCACTAACACAGAGGGAGGCAGCTGATACCCTAAATTTGAGTGAATCAACTATTAGCAGAGCTGCCACTGAGAAATATATTCAAACTCCACAAGGACTAATGGAGCTTAAAAATCTATTCTCTTTACATATTAATGTTGAAGGTGAAAAAGATATCTCAAAATCGAAAATTAAAACACTAATCAAACAATTAATAGATGAAGAAGACCATATAAAACCTTTAACTGATTCAGAACTGCAAAAAGAATTGAAGAAATCTAAAATAAATATAGCCCGCCGCACAGTAGCTAAATACAGAGAACAATTAAAAATCCTGCCTTACCAGCTTCGAAAAAAAAGAGTATAAAGAGATTTCTAAAAAGCAAAAATATTCTAGAAATCTCTTGTTCTTTCTAGACTTTCAGAGCTCTCGTAAAAACTATTGACTAAAATAAAAACCAGGGTTATAATTCAGATATAATTTTTAATTATACTAGGAGAGTGTAATGCCTAAGAAAAGAATGCGTCGTTTCCCAGAAATTATTGGTAAAACTAAGCAAATACACGAAGTCTATAAGATAATAGAAAAAGTAATAAAAACGGACAGCAATATTCTTATTACAGGCGAAACTGGAACTGGAAAAGAATTGGTAGCAAGAGCTATCCATAATTATGGTCCTCGCAAAAATGCAAATTTCGTGGCTGTTAACTGTTCAGCTTTAACTGAAACTTTACTTGAAACAGAATTATTTGGGCATGTTAAGGGTTCATTTACTGGAGCCACTGCAGAAAAAAAGGGGCTTTTTGAGATTGCAGATAAAGGTACTTTTTTTATGGATGAAATAGGAGATATAACTCAAAATGTCCAGTCTAAATTGCTGAGAGTCATACAGGAAGGAATAATAAAAAAAGTTGGCGGTCTTAAAGATATTTCTATTGATGTAAGAATTATAGCTGCAACTAATAAAGACCTTGAAAGCGAAATAAAAGAAGAAAGTTTTAGAAAAGATTTATATTATCGGCTCTCAGTGATACAGATTAATATTCCGTCTTTAAGAGAAAGGAAATTGGATATACCTCTTTTAGCCAACCATTTTTTAAAAAAATATGGGAATAAACTCAACAAAGATATTAGTTCTTTTATTCCAGAAACTATGAGAATATTGACTGAATACGATTGGCCAGGCAATATTAGAGAGTTAGAACACGAGGTAGAGAGAGCGATGGTCCTTACAGAAAGAAATTCTATTGCACCTGAAGACTTATCCGAAAGGATAAGAACTGGCGGAAGGTTAAAATTAGAAGAAATAAAAGATAAATCTTTAAAAGGTGTAATAGATGAATACGAAAGCCAGATAATTAAAGAAATGCTATTTGGATGCAGATGGAACAAATCTAAAACTGCAGAAGCATTAGGTCTATCTCGCCAAGCATTAAATAAGAAGATAGACAAATATGTCTTAGACAGAAGAAAGCAGCGCCGCCAAAAATGCAATTCCTGATTTTTTCTTTCTAAACGCAGATGTAAAGACGTAGATATACGCAAATAATTGTGATCATAATCTGCGAAAGTATATGTTTGGTTTATGAGAATCTGCGTTCAAAATAGTTTTTAGAAAATATTTTCTTCTATTTAAAACTTCCTATCCAATATTCTTCTCCATCACTATAAACAGTAATACTTCCTCTTTTCTTCGTAACAATTGTCTTAATCCTGTCTTCATGAACCCCGCTAGAAAGCTCAGAGGTGGATAAAAGGCGAGACTTTCTAACGGAGTGAAATTTAGAAAATTCTTCACTAACAACTCTACTGTTCACTATTATAACTTTCGGATTAACCGACGAAATCAATAATCTTTCGCCTTGTTTACTTATTCTTCCTTGAGTTCTTTCCCATATGATAAAATCAGATTTTCTACGGCTTCTTCTCTTATATCTCCACATAAAAGTAAAGTTAAGGCTAACAAAATTACAACAAACATAATAGGCACAACTATTAAATTAGCTAAAATTGTTACAGGAGAAAAAATATTAAAATAATATAAGATAAGTGGCATTATACCTATCCAGGCCGCAAAAGAGACGCTTACTGATTTTACTAAATATTTCTTCAGATGATGGTATTTCTGTCTTATTATATCTTCTTTTTCAGGTATAGTTTTATAGATTATATCTTTGAATTTATGCTTTAGCCTCAGAACATCTTGCATTATGAAATTACCCTGATTTGAGTCTATTAATTGAACACAATGGCTTTTTTGTATTGTAAATACCGAATGAATTCTTTGTCTAACTAAATACTCTCTATAATTAAATTGCCCCGGATTTGTGGGGAGATGTGGTTTGGATAATTTGCCTTCTAAGATTAACAAATCTCCGTAAAGCACAGATGGGCGCAGATTAATTTCGTGGCCATATATTGTTACTTTAACTTTTCCTTTGACTTTTTGCCAGTTACTGTCTTGCTTTAACTCTCTTGCCTCTAATATAAAGCTGCTCTTTGGAGTTTTATGCCTGGCAATAGTATTAATTGGGTCATTAACTATTAATCCTTTTAGTAAAACAAGCTCAGATTTATCATGGCTAAACTGTGCTATATGATTGGAAGGAAGCTGGAGAGAATTTTGGTATAAGAGTGAGCCTATAAAAAATATACTCAGGAAAAATGCTGAGTAAGAAAGAATTTGCTTTTTTAGAGTATAACTGACTAAACTGACTAAACTTAAAAGTGTAACTAATGAAAGGTTAACAAATTTGGCAAAAATTATCCCCAAGATAAAAACAATGGCAACATAAAATAAAGGACGGGAGAGGCAAATTTGGTGGAATTTAGTTATAGAAGGAGTTTAGCATAGAGGGAATAGGCCAATAAGTAAAACAA
>CAYOMG010000036.1:0-280 GCA_964404995.1 uncultured Planctomycetia bacterium
AACGGTATCTGAATAGGAATACAACTAATGCCAAGTCTATCTTCCATTTCCCCAATTGTTTTATAAAAATCTGCTCCGAGTCTATCCATTTTATTTATAAAAGAAAGTCTTGGGATATTATAATTGTCAGCCTGCCTCCAAACTGTCTCACTCTGAGGTTCCACACCACCTACACCGCAAAATATCACAACGCACCCATCTAATATTTTCAAGGTTCTTTCCACTTCAACAGTAAAATCTACATGGCCGGGGGTATCAATTACATTTATTCTGTGTCCTT
>CAYOMG010000036.1:299-8142 GCA_964404995.1 uncultured Planctomycetia bacterium
TAGCAGAAGTTATAGTAATTCCTCTTTCCTGTTCTAATTCCATCCAGTCCATAGTAGCGGTCCCATCATCCACTTCTCCTATTTTATATACTCTCCCGGTACAATAAAGCATCCTTTCAGTTGTAGTTGTTTTACCTGCATCTATATGTGCCACTAAACCAATATTGTGAGTTCTTTCTATTGTAATTTGTCGTGCCATCTTTTTATTGAGTTTAAAATTAAAGTCAATTAAATTATCTAGTTTACATTCTGTTTTCACATTTTTTAATGAGCATATAACTTAGCGAGCGACAACACTCGCCATAAATTGTCGGCGGGTCCGCCAATAGTTTTGGCGGAAAGCTAAGTTATTTGTGTAAATTTTACCATCTATAATGCGTAAAAGCTTTATTCGCTTCTGCCATTTTATGCGTACTTTGTTTCTTTTTTACTGCCTCTCCTTCGTTTTTATAAGCCTGGAATATCTGCTCCGCCAATTTTTCCTGCATTGGTTTACCCTTTTTTTGTCGGGAAAAATCTCTTATCCAGCGTAATGCAAGAGTAATTCCTCGATCTTGAAGAACTTCTACTGGAACTTGATAAGTGGCTCCACCCATTCTTCTAGACTTGACCTCAAGTGTAGGTCTCACATTATTAATAGCTTTATTAAGAATTTCCAGGGGCTTGTCTTTATTTAATCTATTGCTTGCAGTCTGTAGTGCTTCGTACACTATTTTCTCAGCAATAGATTTTTTCCCGTCAAGCATTATCATATTTATAAACCTTGCTACTAATCTACTGTTGTATTTAGAATCAGATGTTATATTTCTTTTTTCAGCTTTTCTTCTACGCATAGTCTTTTTAAGGTTGTCTGAAGTTATCTGATGTTGCGTCTTGAAAATGCAACCTCATTTAACGCCAGATAACCCCCTACTTAGGTTTTTTACTTCCGTATTTGGATCTTGACTTTTTCCTTTCTGCCACTCCCTGTGTATCTAAGGTCCCTCTAACAATATGATATCGCACCCCTGGCAAATCCTTTACTCTCCCCCCCCTGGCCATAACAATCGAATGTTCTTGTAAATTATGACCTTCCCCAGGAATATAAGCAGTCACTTCTACTCCTGAAGTAAGTCTAACTCTTGCAACTTTTCTTAAGGCTGAATTAGGTTTTTTTGGAGTCTGAGTTTTTACCTGAATGCACACACCTCTCCTCTGAGGTGCCCCTTTCAACGCTGGAGCTTTAGTTTTCTTTTTATATTTCTTCTTCCTACCCTTTCTAACTAATTGGCTAATGGTTGGCATCTCTTTAACCTCAGTAGCAAGTAAACCTGCCTACCGTGAAATACTTCACAACTATGGTAATAAATTTTGATCTAAGAAATATCCAATAACCAAGATACAAGATACAAACAAATTCCAAATTTCAATATTCAATAATCAAATAAAATCTAAATAAAATCCCCTTGCCACTTTTATAGTTAGTTTGGTTATTGATGATTGGCTATTGGTCATTGTTTGGTTATTGTATCTTGTATCTTGATTATTTCATTTAAAAAACACTATTACTTATCTCCTGAATGTCCTATTACTTTTTAGTTTTAGTTTCTTTTTTCATTTCCATCATATCTCCAATATCTATATTCTTTTGCATCTCTTTCAAGTGATGACTTAAAAAGCCAGTTCCTGCAGGTATTAAATGTCCCATAATTACATTTTCTTTCAGACCAAGCAGTTCGTCTTTCTTACCAGAAGCTGCCGCATCAGTAAGTACCCTCGTTGTCTCTTGGAAACTAGCTGCAGAAATAAAACTCTCTGTGGCAAGAGAAGCTTTAGTTATCCCAAAAAGTACCTGCGTTGCTCGTGCAGGTTTTCTATTTTTCTCTCTTGCTTTTTCGTTTTCCTCGTAAAATAAGTTTTTATCTACCTGTTGACCAATCAAAAAATCTGTATCTCCAGAATCTTCTATTTCGATTTTCCTCAACATCTGTCTTATTATTAATTCAATATGTTTATCATTTATCACTACTCCTTGTAATCTGTAAATTTCTTGAATTTCATTTAATAAATATTCCTGTAATTTCTTCTCGCCACTAATCCTCAAAATATCCTGAAGAACCACAGGTCCATCAGTTAATAACTGACCACTTGCAACTCTATCCCCTTCATATGCATTAAGATGTTTTCCGTGAGAAATCAAATATTCTTTTTTCATTCCTGTAGGAGAAACAACTATTATCCTTCTCTGTCCCCGCTTAGCAGGTGCAAACTCTACCGTTCCATCTATTTCACTTATTACGGCTGGCTCTTTTGGTTTTCTGGCTTCAAACAATTCTACTACTCTTGGGAGACCACCAGTAATATCTTTAGTCTTGGTAATTTCGCGCGGAGTTTTAGCTATTATATTGCCAGCTTTCACTTTTTGGTTCTCATTGACTAAAATATGCGCACCACCTGGAATAGTGTAAATAGCTATTACTTCTCTTTCTTTATTCAAAATTATAATTTGCGGGTGATAATCTCCTTTGTGTTCAATGATGACACTATCTATAAAACCAGTAGCATCATCCTGCTCTTTATGCACGGTTTTTCCTTCAATAATATCTTCCAATTTAACAACCCCATCTACTTCGCTAAGAATAGGAGAAGTATATGGATCCCATTTTACTAATAGTTTTCCTTTCTCCACTTTTTCTTTATTTTTATAATATATCATTGCACCTTGAAGCACTAAGTGTCTTTCTAACTCTCTCCCTTCCTCATCATCTATGCTTATCTGTCCATTGCGATTTAAGACAATAAATTCTTTTTTTGTATCTGACTTGACGGTTTTTAAACCATGATAAACTACAACTCCTTCGTGTTTTGTTTCAATGAATGATTGTTCTATAACACGGCTGGCTGTACCACCAATGTGAAAAGTACGCATAGTCAACTGTGTACCTGGTTCACCGATAGACTGCGCTGCAACAATGCCTACCGCTTCCCCCAATTCCACAATTCTTCCTGTAGCTAAATTTCTACCGTAACACCTTCTACACAAACCTCTTTTAGCCTCACAGGTTAATACACTTCTTATTTTAACTTTTTCTATTCCTATTTCTTGAATGCGATCAACGTGTCCTGCATTGATTTCCTCATTTGTTTTTACTATAATCTTATCAGTTATTACATCTGCGATTGTGTCCACTGAAATTCTACCTACAATTCTCTCCTCCAAATTCACAACTTCTTCCTCACCTTCTATAATAGAAGCGACAAATATTCCATTTAGGGTACCACAATCTTCTTCAGTAATAATTACATCTTGTGCTATATCTACTAGACGACGCGTGAGATAACCAGAGTCAGCTGTTTTTAAGGCTGTATCCGCAAGCCCTTTACGAGCTCCATGAGTTGAAATAAAATATTCCAATACAGTTAAACCATCTCTGAAATTGGCTATAATGGGATTTTCAATAATTTCTCCTGAGGGCTTAGCCATAAGCCCTCTCATACCCGCTAATTGTCTTATTTGTTGTTTAGAACCTCGTGCTCCAGAGTCAGCCATCATAAACAGAGAGTTAAAATTATCCAGATGCTCAAAAATATAATCTTCAATTTCATCTGTTGCATGAGTCCATATATCAATTACTTTATTGTGCCTTTCGCCGTCTGTTATAACACCTCTTCTATATTGCTCAAGGACTTCCTGTACTCTCTTGAAAGCCTGCTTAATGCTTTCATGTTTTTGTGGGGGGATACTCAAATCATCAATAGCTATGGAAACTCCACTTAAGGTCGCATATTCGAATCCTAAATCTTTTAATTTATCCAAAAGTTTTATGGTTTCGTGATGGCTAATTTTACAGTAACAATCCCTTATAACATCTCCCAGATCAAGTTTGTCTAAAAGCTTATTTATAAAAGGCATACCGCTGGGTAAAATTTGATTAAAAATTACCCTCCCAGTTGAAGTCTCAACTATCTTCCCGCCTATCTTTACTTTGATTTTAGCATGCAAGCCTACCATTTCATCCTGGTAAGCTGTTATTACCTCTTCCTGGTCAGGGAATACCATGCCTTCTCCTAAGTCATTCTTTTTTATTTTTGTCAAATAATAACATCCCAGAACTATGTCCTGGGTAGGAGTGACTATTGGTTTTCCATTAGAGGGAGAAAGTATATTATTTGACGCTAACATTATAAGTCTCGACTCAAGCTGAGCTTCTAAAGATAAAGGAACATGAACAGCCATCTGGTCTCCATCAAAATCAGCATTAAAAGCAGTGCAAACTGACGGATGAATTTTTATAGCTTTACCTTCTACCAAAACTGGCTGAAAGGCTTGAATTCCTAATTTATGTAACGTCGGCGCTCTATTTAAAAGCACTGGATGATCTTTTATAACCTCATCTAATATATCCCATACTTCTAATCTTGTCTTTTCTACCATCCGACGAGCACTTTTTAATGTATGTACATGGCCGCGCTCTTTTAACTTTTTTATTATAAAAGGCTCAAATAGTTCAAGGGCAATCTTCTTAGGAAGACCACATTGATATATTTTAAGTTCGGGTCCTACAACTATTACACTGCGTCCTGAATAATCTACTCGTTTACCTAATAAATTCTGCCTGAAGCGACCCTGTTTACCTTTTAGCATGTCACTTAATGATTTTAGGGGTCTGTTCCCCGGACCCATTACAGGCTTTCCGTGTCTGCCGTTATCAAATAAGGCATCTACGGCTTCTTGAAGCATCCGTTTTTCATTTCTTATTATTATTTCAGGAGCGTTTAACTGCATTAACTTCTTTAATCTGTTGTTTCTATTTATAACTCTGCGGTATAGATCATTTAAATCGCTTGTGGCAAACCTGCCTCCATCTAAAGGAACTAATGGTCTTAAGTCAGGAGGTATTACAGGTATAACATTCATTATCATCCATTCTGGTTTGTTGCCAGATTTAAAAAAAGTATCAATAATTCTTAATTTTTTAACAATTTTTGCATGTATCTGCTTGCCTTTATTATTTTTTGCTTGTCTTCTTAAATTTTCTATGAGCTTTTTAAAATCTAATTCCTCAAGTAAAGTTTTTATGGCTTCAGCTCCCATCTTAGTTGTAAATTTTTTCCCATACTTAGCTCGACATTCCTGATATTTTTCTTCAGTCAGAAGTTCTTTTTTGCGTAAAGGAGTATCTCCGGAATCTGTAACTATATATTCTTCATAATATAAAACTCTTTCTAATTCTCTCAAGCCCATACCCAAAAGTGCTCCTATTCTACTAGGTATAGTCTTAAAAAACCAAATATGAGAAACAGATGTAGATAATTCAATATGTCCCATTCTTTCTCTTCTTACACTTGAACGAGTAATTTCTACTCCGCATCTATCACATATGACACCTCTGTATTTTATTCTCTTATACTTCCCACAGTGACATTCCCAGTCCTTAGAAGGCCCAAATATCTTTTCACAAAACAACCCATCCTTTTCGGGTTTAAGTGTTCTATAATTTATAGTCTCAGGTTTCTTCACTTCACCCCTGGACCAGGATCTAATAGTTTCTGGAGAAGCTATTTTAATGGAAATACTGTCGGAATTGCCATTGGACATATATAATTACCTCCCCTATAAAAATTCTTAAAACCAACTTGTTCGTGTAAAGTGTCAAAAATCTTCCCTGACACCTGACACCTGACACTAAAGTAATTATCTTTCTTTTGATTTCTCTATCTTTATATCTAATCCTAAACTCTGTAGTTCCTTAATTAAAACATTTAACGATTCAGGTGTGCCAGTTTGCAATGAGCAATCACCCTTTACAATAGCTTCATATATCTTGGTGCGTCCTTGCACATCGTCACTTTTTACTGTTAATAACTCCTGTAGTGTATAAGCTGCTCCGTAACCTTCTAAAGCCCAAACTTCCATCTCACCGAAACGTTGACCTCCAAATTGAGCCTTACCGCCAAGTGGCTGTTGGGTAACAAGTGAATATGGACCAATAGAGCGTGCATGAATTTTATCATCAACTAAATGTACTAACTTCATTATATAAATGTAACCAACAGCTATTTTCATATCGAATGGTTTGCCAGTCAAGCCGTCACATAATTCAATCTTACCATCTTCTGGTAGCCCCACTCGTTTCGATAATTCTTTTATTTGAGTCTCTGTTATACCACTAAATACAGGTGTAGAGATGCAAAATCCTAAATATTTTGCGGCCCAACCTAAATGTGTCTCTAATACTTGCCCAACATTCATCCTTGATGGAACACCCAACGGATTCAGCACTATACCAATTGAAGTTCCATCAGGAAGAAAAGGCATATTTTCTTCTGGAAGGATTTTGGCTATAACTCCCTTATTCCCGTGTCTGCCGGCCATCTTGTCTCCAACTGAAAGTTTCCTTTTGCTAGCTATATATACTACTATCCTTTTTATAACTCCAGGTGGCAATTCATCCCCTCTTTTAATCTTATCTATCTCTCTGTCCAGTTCATATGTCAACTCATCTATCTCATCATCAAATAATTTTAGAACTTTCTCAGCTTCTTTCTGCAAATCTGGATTGTTAAGTATCTTCACATCTTCCAAGTCACACTTTTTTAATTTAGAAATGTCTTTTTTAGTTATAGTCCTATTTCCTGGTATAAGCACCTCTCCTGTGTTCATATTTATCAGCCCGGAGGCTACCTTTTGCCCTACTAAGAGTTTAGATAATCTCTTGAGCTTTTCTTCTGTTACTTGCATTAGTTTAACCTGATATTCTTTCTTTGTTTTTTCTATCTGTTTTAACTCTTTGGTTCTTTCTTCCTTAGTTCTTGTTTTTGCTTCTTTTCTAGAAAAACATTCTATATTTACTACTATGCCTTCAATCCCCGGGGGAGCAGTAAGTGAAGCATCTCTGACATCTCCAGCTTTTTCTCCAAATATAGCTCTAAGTAATTTTTCCTCAGGAGTAAGTTCAGTCTCTACCTTAGGAGTTACTTTACCTACTAAAATATCTCCTGGTTTTACCCCGGCACCAATTCTGACAATTCCAGTTTCATCCAAATCTTGAAGAGCTTCTTCACTCACGTTTGGTATATCCCTCGTTATTTCCTCTGCACCTAAGCGAGTATCTCTTGCTTCTATTACAAATTCCTCTACATGGATTGAAGTATAAATATCCTTTTTCACTAATTCTTCACTAATTAAAATTGCATCCTCAAAATTGTATCCTCTCCAGGGCATAAAGGCAACTAATACATTCCTTCCTAATGCTAATTCTCCATTACAAGTAGCTGCTCCATCTGCGATTATATCTCCAGCTTCTACCTTTTGTCCTAATTTAACTAAAGGTCTTTGATTTATGCAAGTATCTGCATTGGATCTTGCAAATTTTTTCAATCTATAAGTTTTCCTCCCAATAGTTATTGAATCAGCTTGAATCTCATTAACCCGACCATTATTTTCAGCTATAATTACAGCTGCAGAATCAACTGCTGCTTTTTGTTCCATCCCTGTACCGACCAGAGGTTCCTCAGGAAATAAAAGCGGAACCGCCTGACGCTGCATATTAGATCCCATAAGTGCTCTATTAGCATCGTCATGTTCGAGAAATGGAATCAATCCTGCTGCAATGCTAACTAACTGTCTTGGTGAAATATCCATATAGTCTATTTTTGAAGGATGTGTCCGAGGAAAAGTTCCTCTGTATCTACAGGATATCTGCTCATCTAGAAAATTGCCTTCATTATCTAATTTAGCGTTAGCTTGAGCTATTACATGTCGATCTTCTATGTCAGCTGTTAAATATTCAGTTTTTTTGGTAACTTTTCCATTTACTACTTTTCTATACGGAACCTCCAAAAAGCCAAAATCATTTATTCT
>CAYOMG010000037.1:0-4240 GCA_964404995.1 uncultured Planctomycetia bacterium
CCTAGAGGGAATTGAACCCTCACATCAGGGTCCGGAACCCTGAGCTCTATCCATGGAGCTATAGGCCCATTTTCAATGAGTAGACAATTTATGGATTTCGTAAGTACGTCATAAATTGCAGTCTAACCCTAATTTTGCGCGTGTTGCCAAACGTGGAATTAGTATGTAATATCTACGAATTATATTCGCTATCGCTTTGTAAATCGTGTTTTCATTTATCTACTACTCACATGTTTTTCTGCACGCTGTTTCACAATTTGCATAATCTCTCTGGCTTCTTCATAAACTTTTGAGAGAGGAGTCAACTCTAAATTAAAAATCTCACCGCCTCTTTTAAATGTTGCGTTAAGCTTCAAATTTAATCTAGAAATATTTTTTCCTTCTTCTATAGAGACAAGATAAATAATTTTGTGGTCTACACTTCCTGAAAAATCTGCCCACATTCCTTCCAAAAAAGACAGTGGCATAAGCTTCTCAGCAGCAATAAGACCTCTGAACCGGTTGGAAGAAGTTATAATAAAATCTCTCTCTTTTAATTCAGTATCTAAAAAAAACATTATTATTTCTCTGTCAGCAAAAATATTTACATTTAAACTAACGGGAGGAATTTGCCTCCTCAGTAAATATTCTGGTCTTTTTTCTCTTGGCTTAAAAAGGTGTTTCAATCGAGAAAAAAAAGTTGGTCTTCTCTCTATTTCTGCAACTGGCGTTTTCTCTTCAACTTGAACTTCTGGCAGACTAACAGGTTCGGTTATCCGTGGTGGAACCTTTTTTTCCTCAAAAATAGCAACAGGAGGACGAATAGCTATTTTAATCTCCTCCGGAATTGGTTCTTTAACTTCGGGTTTATCAGGTTCTATTTCAGCTAGCATTGTAATTGGCATTAAATAAATATACTCTTCTGGTCGCAAGATTACACCTTTATTTATATTACTCATATCACAAGCAGATATAGACGATCTTACTCTTAACACTTTCATATTGCCTATATCTTCGCCATGGCGAGTTACTTTATACAAATTACCTATTTCTATGCCATCCTTCTCGCCTAAATTTATTACCAGGAATTCATACACACTACTAACAGAAAGTATCTTGGCTCTCTTCAACTCTTCCTGCGCATAAATGCTAAATGTACAAAAAAAAGTAATTAAAATTAATATAACTAACATCAAATTTTTATTTTTCCACATTTCTACCTCCCCTGTTTGACTTTTCGTTTTGTCAAAAACTTAACCGCAGATCTGCTTAAGGCAGGTATGTAATCTGTAGTTTAAATAGTTTTTTTGTGGTCTCTGTGGTTGCTTTCGTACTCTCTCATATTTTATTTGACACTACCATATATACTATATCATGCTGGCGAACTCTATCTTTAACCTTAATTCCTATAATTTGACCTCTTTTAGCTTCTTGAAGCGGTTCATGCTCAATCTGCATAGACTCTATTTTTTGTTCAATGTCAGTAGTATGTCCCTTTATCGCTATTGTATCGCCTACTTTTAAACCATCTGCAGTTATTTCAACTATTGCCACGCCTGGATGAGCAAAAAAGCCAGTAACTCTACCTACTTCTATTAATTCTTTTTCCTCTCCCATAATATATCCCCTCCTTTTAATAGGCAGATAAATCCGCCTAAGACGGATTAAGGTACGTAGATATGATTCTTTTACGAATGTAGATAAATTGAAATTTTAAACTATACTCTCTTTTATAACCTGCCTTATCAAACTCTTAGATATGTTCTCAACTATTTTAACATTCCCGATTTTAGTTGGCAATATAAATCTATTTACTCCATTAATGAATTTCTTATCGTGCCAGTGTGCTTCAATTATATCCGGAACTTTCAGGTCTTTAATAGTAGTCGGTAGGCTTGCTTGCTTTATCAAATTTTCAATCCGGACTAATACAGCCTTAGATATAAGATTTAACCGCAAGGCGATTTTTAAAGCACAGAATATCCCAATTGAAATAGCCTCACCATGTGTATAATTTTTAGAATATCCTGACGCCTGTTCAATTGCATGGCCGATAGTATGACCTAAATTTAACCTTGCTCTTATCCCTTTTATATCTCTTTCATCTTGAGATACGATGCTGGCTTTAATTTTAGAGCAAATATATATTATATATTCTAAATCGTTTTGTGAAAAACTCATCTTGGTTAATGGTGTTTTTAACTTTATTTCTAAGAATCTAAAGAGTTGCGGGGAAGAGACAACTGCATATTTTATTACCTCAGCTAATCCAGATTTTATTTGCCGTAAATTTAAAGAGTTAAGAAAGGAAATTTCAGAAAAAACTAACTTTGGCTGATAAAAACTTCCTGCAAGATTTTTCCCGAATTTTAAATCAACCCCTACCTTACCACCAATACTTGAATCAACTTGCGAGAGTAGGGTTGTTGGAACTTGAATATAAGGAATACCTCTTTTATAAATAGAAGCAACAAAACCTGCTAAATCTCCTATTACTCCTCCTCCAAATGAGACTACAAAAATTTTTTTTTGTTTATCCAGTGAAGCTATAGTATCTATCAACCTCACGCATTCCTTAATAGATTTACTCCTTTCAGTATCTGGAGTATTTATTAATTTAGTTTTTATCTTTAATTGATTAAAAATCTGCTTTAATTTGTTAAAATATAATTTTTGTATTCGATAATTTGTAATTATTACTGCAAAATTTCCTAAGTAAAGATTTTCTAAATTTATTTTTAATCTATCAAAGCTATCGCACCCAATAAAAATGGAGTAGCTTCTATCTTGTAATTCTACTTTAACTTCTTTCATATCTAATGAGCAAACAACTTACGGAGCTCGTAAGAGCGACGTAAATTGTAGGCGAAGCCGTCCGCGAATTAGACCCCTCACCCAGCAACCCATAGCTCTCTTTCAAGTCAGCTGGGTGAGGGGTAAATTCAGCCACAAACTTACGTTCACTTCGTTCCATAAGTTCTGTCTTCATTTAAATATAATACACCATATGCTCTATCACACCTAAAATTCTTGCTAATAAGATTACCAAGGGCCATATAACTTTATCTATAATACCTATCCATAGAAGAGATATTAAGATTATAAATCCGTATGGTTCTAATTTAGAAAAAGATACCGCTAAATTATATGGTAAAATACCACTAACGACTCTGGAACCATCCAAAGGTGGGATAGGAATAATATTAAACACAGCTAATATCAAATTAATCAATACACCCATTACTAATACTTGTCCAATTATTGAAGGATGAGGAATGAAACCGAGATGCAATAGGATAGAAAAAAAAATGGCAAGTAATATATTTGATAAAGGTCCGGCCAAACTAACCCAGATCATATCTTGTTTGGGATTATTAAGATTTAAGAAGTTAACCGGGACAGGCTTGGCACATCCAAATATTATCGGAGAACGCATGAGAATGAGAAAAAGTGGCAAAATGATAGTCCCAAAAAAATCTATATGAACGGCTGGGTTTAAAGTAAGTCTTCCTGCATATTTAGCAGTCGGATCCCCAAGTTTATAAGCAACCCACCCATGAGAATATTCATGAATTATAATCGCGAGAAAAAATATGAGTATAGAAATTAAAAAATTAGCCACTTATTTAGATTCTGCTTTCTTCTTCTTTTTTGCTTCCTCTTTTACTTCCTCTTTTACTTCCTTTGCTTCTTCTGGTTTCTCTTTCTCTGTTACTTCTTCAGCTTTTGCTTTTCCCTTTTTAGTTTTCATATAAACAACTTTTACTTTTGGCAAACTAAAGACAGAGTCACCTTTTCCCCATTCATCCTTTCCTATTAATTCTTTAATCCTTTCAAATCTTTTTAATACACTTCTATGTTTTTTGCGTAGAATTGCACCTTTTAAACTTCTATGTTGCGACATATTATCTCTCCTTCAATGAGCCCTTGACATTGAAAATGTCAAGGGCTCATTAGACCCCGCCCTCTATGCTTCTTATTTCAAAGCATCTCCTTTATCCCTAAGCAAATAAATATAATACATATTGCTTAGAGGGCGGGGTAAATTCAGCCAGCACCCACCATTGATTCAGTGGCGGATGGGATTCACTTGATTCTTCTTACAAAACAGTCCTTGTACCTCTTTCTTAATTCAGCTAATGCCTCATTAGCTAAACTTCTTGATTCAAATCTCCCTACGCATATCTGCCTCAAATTTCCATGTGGTATCACAAAAGGGTGGTATCCTTTTTCCCTCAATCTTTGCATTTCTCTTTCTACC
>CAYOMG010000037.1:4250-8037 GCA_964404995.1 uncultured Planctomycetia bacterium
GGACCTTCTTTAAAAGTAACTACCTGGATAGTATAGAATGCAGTAAGCTCAACCTTCTTATCCTCAGGTTTTTTGAGGTTTAGACTATCTTTTTCTACCGCAACATCTTCTTTTATTGAAATTGCATCTTTATATTTTTCCTCAATAGCCTGGTTAACAGAATCTCTTTTTACAATATTTATTCTTTTACCTCTTTCAACGCCTAAAGAAAATATTAATACGAGTAGCATAAGAAAAATTATGCTAAATAATACTATATTTTCATAGCTTAATAGAATATGAATTTTTTTTCGCGTAAATAATTTTGGTCTTTTATATCTTTTTTGCCTTTGATTGTCAAAATATTCAAATAATTCCGGTTGGTTTTCTGTCATAACACACACAACGGGGTTACATCTACACTTTTGACATTTTGCTTTTCAGTATTTCTTCATAACTTTTTACATAACACCTACCGAGAATTTTTGTCAAGTGTGTAGATTCGCCACTTTTAAGTCCTTAACAAACTTCCTAACTTCTTTTACCAGATTTGGCTTTCCTATGTTTTTCTCAATTATATCTATTATGGCACTACCTACCACTACCCCATCTGCAAAGCGATTTATCTGTTTTATATGTGAATTTTTAGATACTCCAAAACCCACACATACTGGCTTTGTAGTTAACTTTTTTATTTTTTCCACATCTTGCTTTATTCTAAAAGGCAGTTTTTTTCTAGCACCAGTTACTCCGGTTGAAGAAACATAATATATAAATCCGCAAGATTTCTCCGCTATTAATTTTAATCTATAATCACTACTGGTAGGAGAAGCTAAAAAGATTAGATGAAAGTTATAAGTTTTTGCTAAATTTATCAAATCTTTTGCTTCTTCCGGAGGCAAATCTGGAATTATAGCTCCATCTAAATTAGCATCAGAAGCTTCCTTTACAAATTTTTTCTCACCATATTTAAAAATAGGATTATAATAGGACATTATTACCAAAGGTAAATCATTTTTTCTTCGTAAATCTTCAACAGTATCTAAATATTTCTTCAGAGTTATCTTATTTTTTAATGCACGCTGAGAAGCCTTTTGAATAGTATGACCATCTGCCAAGGGATCGGAAAATGGAAATCCTAATTCAATAATATCTGCGCCACAATTTGCCAGTTCTATTACAAGATTTTTACTAATAGATATGTCAGGATCACCAAAGCAGACATATGGAATAAATGCCTTTTTCTGTTTTTGTCTTAGTTCATCGAATTTTCTATCAATCCTATTTATCATTTTCGGTTATCGGTTATCGGTTTGTGGTCTTCGGTAATTTTCTTTTTCTGTTCTCTGTCTTCTGTTTTCTGTACTCTGACATCTGCTCCGCTACAAGCTGAACATCCTTATCTCCCCTACCTGAAAGACATATAATTACAATATCTCTTTGGGATAGCTTAGGAGCTATCTTTTTTATATAATATATTGCATGTGCTGGCTCCAGAGCAGGAATTATGCCTTCAGTATCCGATAACAATTTAAATCCGAGAAGTGCTTCCTTATCTGTCACGGAAACATATTTTGCCCTACCTGTCTTTTTATAATATACATGTTCTGGCCCAACTCCTGGATAATCTAAACCAGCAGCAATAGAATGGGCAATATTTATCTGACCATCTCCATTTTGGAGGATATAGCTTTTACTTCCATGCAATACTCCTTCTTCCCCAACAACTAAAGTAGCTGAATGTTTCCCTGAAGAAAAACCCCTGCCTGCAGCTTCAACACCTATAAACTTTACCTCTTTATTATTATAAAAAGGATAGAAAAGACCTATTGCGTTGCTGCCCCCACCTACACATGCTACAAGATAATCAGGTAATTTATGCTCCTTATCCATTATTTGCTTCTTTGTCTCTTTACCAATAACTGCCTGGAAATCTCTTACTATCATAGGATAAGGGTGAGGGCCAACTACCGAGCCTATAATATAGTGCGTAGTCCTTACATTAGTAACCCAGTCTCTTATAGTCTCATTACAAGCATCTTTTAAAGTCATACTACCACTTTTAACTGGAGTAACTTTAACACCGAGAAGTTTCATTCTAAAAACATTTAACTTTTGCCTTTCAATATCTTCACATCCCATAAAAATTTCACATTCCAGGCCAAACATACTGGCTACAGTTGCAGTAGCTACACCGTGTTGTCCTGCACCGGTCTCTGCAATTATTCTTTTTTTACCCATCCTGAGAGCTAAAAGTGCCTGACCTAAAGTATTATTTATCTTATGAGCTCCAGTATGTGCAAGGTCTTCCCGTTTTAGATAAATCTTCGGACCACCTAATTTTTTAGTTAATCGCTTTGCAAAATATAAAGGTGTTGGGCGACCTGCAAATTCTCTAAGATAGAAATTTAATTCTTCCTGAAATTTCTTATCTTTTCTTGCTTGTTTGTATTCTTTTTCCAATTCATCTAAGGCAGCCATCAATGTCTCAGGTACAAACTTTCCACCAAATTTTCCAAAATAACCTTTTTTATCGGGTAACATTTTTTTCGGTGTTCGGTTCTAATTAACCCCAAATCACTTACTGCAAAACCTTCAGCTTTGAGCTGCGAACTTTGAGCTATTCTTTGTTATCTGTACTCTTAACTTTTCTTATAAACTCTCTCATCAAATTATAATCTTTAATTCCTGGAGAAGTCTCTACTCCACTTGATACATCAACAGCATAAGGTTTCACTTTTTCTATTACCTCTTCTACATTATCTGGATTGAGTCCTCCAGATAAAATTATAGGCATATTATAGGCCTTTGCTTTATTTGCCAGCTCCCAATTAAATTGTTTCCCTGTTCCCCCTGATAAATCCTTATGATAAGTATCCAATAAAATAGCACCCAAATTCAAAAAATTAGAAATATCTCTAATAGATTCTTCATTTTTAACTTTGATTGCTTTTATTACTTTGTAATCTTTTCTAAAATTTTGACAATATTCAGGGGTTTCTTTGCCATGAAATTGTAATATATCTAATCTACAATTTTTAGCTATTTCTGTCACTATTTCTTCTTTTTCATCTACAAATACTCCTACACAGCTTATAAATGGAGGAAATTCTTTTATAATCCTGGAAGCTAAAGCTTGATTTATCCTCCTTGAACTTTTAGCAAAAACGAATCCTAAGACATCTGCACCAAAATCAACTGCTCTTTGGGCATCTTCAAGATTCGTAATTCCACAGATTTTTATGCGGATCATCTTCTCCTTATAGCAAGTAGAGAGTCAAATTGTATATCCAATAATTTTCCCAGTATTTCCATTCAGAGTATAATGGAAAGAAATACAAAAATCAAGGATAAATTAGGATAAATAGGTACTACCCCTCACCTTAATCCTCTCCTCTGAGGGGAGAGGGAGGGGAGAGGGAGGGGAGAGGGAGGGGAGAGGGGGAGTTGCGAAGTTTTCTTGACTTGACATGCCATAACAAAGGCTTGATATTATTGTCAAAAAAGGTATTATTACTATTGTTATAAAAAGAGCGAAGGTAATCGTTGGTAAACACCATGTCATGAGATAAAAATTCCCCCTCAATCCCCCTTTCCCAAAGGGAGAGGGAGAGACAAAGTGAACTTTGCCACTACCATACGAACACATAAGCATTTATTGCGTTTCATATAGTAATTCATTCTTCCCTCATTCCCGTATCAAGTGTGGGGCAGGCTCTCACCTTCTCCCCCGCAAGGGGAGAAGGTAATTTGAAGGGGCTGGACTTTGCTGAGCATTTACGGACTCTCTTACCGGGGGGCGATAAAG
>CAYOMG010000038.1:0-2863 GCA_964404995.1 uncultured Planctomycetia bacterium
AATTTGTTTGTATCTTGTATCTTGGTTATTGGTGATTTCGTTTAGTAATAATTTTGCTACTAAATTGTGAAGTGTAATGTAGGTTGTGTTTCAGCCAGGGGCTGATCTGTCTTCGGCGGAAATCTGTGGTTTAAGATTGCAGAACTAGAATGCAGTTAGGGGGTGAGAATCAATTATGGATATTTCCGAGATAAATATTTTCATAAAATTAGCCTTACCTGTAATAGGCAGTTTTCTCTTAATCTTTATAGGTTACACTCTGCGTAAATTCTTAGGTGAAAGAAAAATAAAATCTGCTGAAATAAGAGCAAAGAATATAATAGAAAAAGTTAAAAAAGAAACACAAAGAAAAAGGGAAGAGGTTGCAGTAGAAGCTAAAAATTTAATGTCCAAAAGACGTTCTGAATTTGAAAAGGAGACAAGAGGGAGAAAAGAAGAATTACTTAATTTGGAAAAAAAGCTGAGGCAGAAAGAAGAAAATTTAGATCGTAAGGTTGAAATATTAGACAAGAAGGAAAAAGATGTCGGTCGATTAGAGAGAACATTATCACAAAAAGAGCAAGAGATAGTTCATGAACAAAATGAATTGCAGCGAATTATAGTAGAAGAAAAACAACGGCTCCAGAGAGTTTCTGGTCTGACTCCAGAGGAAGCTAAGAAGATACTGCTCTCAAAAATGGAATCAGATGTCAGAAAGGAAGCTTCAATTATGATAAGAGATGTAGAAAACAAAGCAAGAGCTGAAGCTAATAAGAAAGCCAAAGAGGTAATTAGTTTGGCTATACAAAGATGTGCAACAGAGCACACTTCTGAGACTACAATATCAGTAGTAAATCTTCCGAATGATGAAATGAAAGGAAGAATAATTGGGAGAGAAGGGAGAAATATTAGAGCTTTAGAAATGGCGACCGGAGTTGATATAATAATAGATGATACTCCTGAAGCAGTAACAATTTCTGGTTTTGATGTGATAAAAAGAGAAATTGCCAAAATCACCTTGGAGAATTTGATTCAGGATGGCAGAATCCATCCCGGCAGAATTGAGGAAGTAGTTGAAAAAGTAAGGAAAGAAATGCAAGAGACTATAAAAGAAGAAGGAGAAAAGGCTTGTTTAGATATAGATATCCATGGATTGCACCCAGAGTTAATAAAATACCTGGGTAAGCTCAAATATAGAACCAGTTATGGTCAAAATGCCCTTCAGCATTCTAAAGAAGTGGCCTTATTGATGGGAATTCTTGCTTCAGAGCTTGGATTAGATTTCAGTCTGGCTAGGAGAATGGGCATTCTTCATGATATTGGCAAAGCCGTGGACCAGGAAGTAGAAGGCACACATGCTAAAATAGGTGCAGATATGCTTAGGAAATTTGGCGAATCTGAAGTTATAATTTATGCTTTATCTGCACATCATGAAGATGTAGAAATATCCAGCATCTATGATCCTTTGCTCCAAGCAGCAGATGCTATATCCAGTTCACGTCCTGGAGCAAGGCGAGAAACACTGGAAACATATATTAAAAGACTGGGGAAACTTGAGTCAATTGCGGACTCATTTCAGGGAGTAGAAAAGACATATGCTATTCAAGCAGGGAGGGAAATTAGAGTTATAGTTCAACCAAATAAAGTATCAGATGAGGAGACTGTAAGTCTGGCTAGAGAGATAAAGAAAAAAGTTGAAGAAGGGCTGGAATATCCAGGGCAAATAAAAGTAACTGTAATAAGAGAAACTAGAACTATTGAATATGCCAAATAAAGACAGAAGACAGAAGACAGAAGACAGAAAAATCTGACCTCTGATTTCTGACATCTGACCACTTTTTATGAATATATTATTTGCAGGTGATATAGTGGGCAGACCTGGACGAGAAGCCGTAGCAACGCTTGTCCCTAAGTTAAAAGTTCGGTATAAATTAGATTTTGTAATAGCAAATGGAGAGAACGCAGCAGGTGGTTCAGGTATTACCCCTAAGGTCGCTGATGATTTGTTTGCCTTTGGTGTAGATGTTTTAACTTCAGGAGATCATATCTGGAAGAGGAAAGAGCTTTATTCAAGAATAGATAAGGATAATCGTATTTTAAGACCAGCAAATTTTCCGTCCCAAACTCCCGGAAATGGTTTTGGAATTTTTTCTACAAAATCAGGAGTAAAAATAGGTGTAATGAATCTATGTGGTCGTATATTTATGTCTCCTATAGATTGTCCATTCCAGATTGCAAAGCAAAATGTAGAAAAAATTAGACAATCTGGAAGTAAAATAATTATTGTAGATATTCATGCTGAAGCTACCAGTGAGAAACAAGCTATAGCATGGTTGCTGGATGGACAAGTTAGTGCGGTAGTTGGCACTCATACACATGTGCAGACTGCTGACGAAAGAATTTTCCCACAAGCTACTGCATATATCACTGATGTAGGAATGACTGGTCCCCATGATTCAATTTTAGGAAGACGATCAGAGCAGATATTAGAAAGGTTTATCACTTCTATGCCTATCAAATTTCAAATAGCTTCTGATAATGTGCAGCTTCAAGGAGTGATAATCACAATCAATCCAGATACTGGAAAGGCTGAAGATATAAAAAGAATTCAGGAGAAGCTTTGATACACAGATGAGCGCAGATGAAAAGATACAAGATGATCACAGATAAAACATTGAATCTGTGCTAATCTGCGAGTAGTTATCTGTGCCAATCTGTGCAATAAGCGTTCAGAAAAAAACTTCACGAATTCTGATGGATATAAAAAAGTATTTAAGTGAGAAAAAGTTATATATAGATAGATATTTAGATAAAATTTTACCCTCTATTTCTAAAAGACCAGAGCAGCTTCATAAGGCTATGAGATATAGTATATTTTCTGGCG